>JAEUIB010000468.1 GCA_016795255.1 Planctomycetota bacterium | reverse complement strand
ACGAGCAGGACGAACGTGACGAGGTAGCCGAGCAGTCGGGAAATCACGAATGGTCTCCGGTCACTTCGTCACGACGAACTTGGTGTTCATGATCAGCGCGTCCATGCCCGAGCGCATGAACGTGTTGAAGGCGTTCGTCGGCGTTTCGACGATCGGTTCACCCTTCAAGTTGAAGCTCGTGTTCACGATGCAGTCGACGCCCGACGCTTCGCCGAACTTCTTGATCAAACCGTAGTAGTCGGGGTTGTATTCCTTGACGACGCCCTGCAGGCGGCCCGAGTTGTCGACGTGCGTGATCGCGGGCATCTGCTTCGACTTGACGTCGCAGACGTACAGCATGAAGCGCGCGGGGTAGTGTTTCTCCGCGTTCGGCAGGTCGAAGTACTCCGACGCCTTCTCCATGAGCACGGACGGCGCGAACGGGCGGAACGCCTCGCGGAACTTGATCTTCGCGTTGATGATGTCCTTCATCTCCGCGCGGCGCGGGTCGCCGATGATCGAGCGGTTGCCGAGAGCGCGCGGACCCCATTCGAAGCGGCCGTTGTACCAGCCGCAGACGGAGCCCTTCATCAGGTAGTCGACGGTGCGGTCGAGCGCCTTGTCGCGGTTCTCGATCACTTCGTACTTCGCGCCGATCTTCTTCAGGTGCTGCTCGCACTCGGCGTCGGTGTAGTCCGAGCCCCAGTACGCGTGCTCCATGACGAAGCGCTTGGTGTTGCCGAGCATCTGGTTCCAGCACCACATCGCGGCGCCGACCGCTCCGCCGTCGTCGCCGGCGGCCGGATGGACGTAGATCTGCTCGAACGGCGTCTGGTTCAGGATCTTCGTGTTCGCGACGCAGTTCAGCGCCACGCCGCCGGCCATGCAGAGGTACTTCGAACCGGTCTCCTTGTGGAGGTGGTTCGCCATCTTGATCAGGATCTCTTCGGTGACGGCCTGGATCGACGCCGCCATGTCGGCGTAGTACTCGTCGAGGTGCACGTCGGCGCGCTTCGGATCACGCGCGGGGCCGAACTTCTCGAGGAACTTCGGCGACAACGTACTGTCGGGCGAATAGTGGTAGCTGAAGTACGACATGTCGTGCCACAGCGAGCCGTCGTCGCCGATCTTGATCACTTCCTTGATCTTGTCGACGTACTTGGGCTTGCCGTAGGGCGCCATGCCCATGAGCTTGTATTCGCCTTCGTTGACCTCGAAGCCGCAGAACGCGGTGAAGGCCGAATACAGCAGGCCGATCGAGTGCGGGAACCGCATTTCCTTCTTGATCGCGATGTGGTTGCCCTTGGCGTGACCCATCGTGCTGGTCGACCACTCGCCGGCGCCGTCGACCGTCAGCACCGCCGCTTCCGGGAACGGCGAGCAGAAGTACGCCGCGGCCGCGTGCGACATGTGGTGATCGGCGAACACGATCTTCTTCGGGTCGAGCTTCAGCTTCTCCTTCAGCAGGGCCTTGATCCACAGCTTGTCGGTCAGCCAGGTCAGCATCGACTCGCGGAAGACCTTCCACGACTTCGGGAAGGTCGAGAACGTCGAGACCAGGATGCGCTCGAACTTCACGAACGGCTTCTCGTAGAAGACGACGTAGTCGAGGTCCTGCGCCTTGATGCCGGCGCGCTTCAGGCAGAACTCGATCGCGAGCATCGGGAAGCCGTGATCGTGCTTGATGCGCGAGAAGCGTTCTTCCTCGGCCGCGGCGATGAGGACGCCGTCCTGGACGAGGGCTGCAGCGGAGTCGTGATAGAAGAACGAGAGGCCGAGGATGTTCATGGGGGCTCGGTCGTCGGGAGTGTTTGAAGGGGGAAGGTCGCTCAGCCCTGCCGGCGGGCGTGGACCACGTCGTCGTTCGCGGACTGCCACGGCGTGAAACTGCTGCCGCGCAGCGGTTCCTTCGTCATGAGCGGGTCCGAGAACAGACGGAAGACCAGTCCGACCGGCGCGATCAGCACCGCGTACAGGACGGTCAGCACGAAGCGCGACATCATGTGGCCGAAGCGCTCGAGGAAGAACGTCAGGCCGGGCACGAAACCCGGCGGCGCCTTGGGCGCCTCGGCTTCGTAAGCCGCCTTCTTGTAACCCTCTCCGACGTTTCGCGCTTCGGGACTGACGGCGCCGATCCCGGCTCCGTGTTTCGCTTCGGTCATACGTACGTCGTTCCAGTGGCCGGCCCGGGGTTCGCCGAAACATCGGCCATCGGACCGATGCAACTTGGTCGGGCGATCAAAAGCGCGGGAGTATACCCCAAGAATCCCGACGGGGAGGGAGGGGCGAACGGCCCCTTTTTGACGGTCGGAGCCGCCCCGGACCCCTCCTCGGGGCCCCGGGCGGCTCCAGCCGCCTCGGACACCTGGTCGGAATCGACTCGGTTCGCAAATCGTCGCCGTCCACGACGATTCGCGAACCCCGTCGATCAGAACTGCGCCTTCTCCGTCGACCCTTCGAGCGCCAGCGTCGACGCGATGCCGCTCGTGATGGTCTGCATCACCTGGTCGAAGTACCCGGTGCCGACCTCGCGCTGATGGCGCGTCGCCGTGTAGCCGTTCGCTTCGCTGGCGAACTCCGCCTGCTGCAGCTCGGAGTACGCCGCCATCCCGCGCGCCGCGTAACCGCGCGCGAGCTCGAACATGCCGTGGTTCAGTTGGTGGAACCCGGCGAGCGTCACGAACTGGAACTTGTATCCCATCGCGCCGAGCTCGTTCTGGAACCGCGCGATCGCGCCGGCGTCGAGGTTCTTCTTCCAGTTGAACGACGGCGAGCAGTTGTACGCGAGCAGCTTGCCCGGGAACTTCTTGTGGACGCCCTCGGCGAAATGCCGCGCTTCGGCGATGTCGGGCTTGCTCGTCTCGCACCACACGAGGTCGGCGTACGGCGCGTACGCGCAGCCGCGCGCGATCGCCATCTCGATGCCGCCGGTGATGCGGAAGAAGCCCTCGGGCGTGCGCTCGCCGGTCAGGAACGGTTGGTCGATCGGATCGATGTCGGACGTCAGCAGCTTCGCCGCGTCGGCGTCGGTCCGCGCGACGACCAGCGTCGGCACGCGCATGACGTCGGCCGCGAGCCGCGCGGCGACGAGCGTGCGGATGAAGCTCGACGTCGGCACGAGGACCTTGCCGCCGAGGTGACCGCACTTCTTCTCGCTGGAGAGCTGGTCCTCGAAGTGCACGCCGGCCGCGCCGGCTTCGATCATGCCCTTCATCAGCTCGTAGGCGTTCAGCGGCCCGCCGAAGCCCGCTTCCGCGTCGGCGACGATCGGCGCGTACCAATCGCGCTTCGCGCCGCCTTCGGCGTTCTCGATCTCGTCGGCGCGCTGCAGGGTCTGGTTGATGCGGCGGACGACCTGCGGCACCGAGTTCGCCGGGTACAGGCTCTGGTCCGGATACATCTGGCCGGCGAGGTTCGCGTCGGCCGCGACCTGCCAACCCGACAGGTAGATCGCCTTCAATCCGGCGCGCACCTGCTGCATCGCCTGGTTGCCGGTCAGCGCGCCGAGCGCGTGGACGTACGGCTCGCTGTGCAGCATCGCCCACAGCTTCTCGGCGCCACGCTTCGCCAGCGAATACTCGATCGGGAAGCTCGGCTGCAGCCGCTTCACGTCGTCGTCCGAGTACGGCCGCACGATGCCGGCGAACCGATCCTTCGCCTTCGGCGCGTCGACGTGGAAGCGCCCGTTCGCGGGCTTGCCGTTGGATGCGTGACCGTTTCCGTTTGCGTGGCTCATGGTGCTCTCTCCTCGATGAGTTCCCAGGGTTGCTTTGCGCGTGGACGAAAGGGCGATCAGCTCGCGTTCGCGTGCGGCGCGTCGAGCGCGTCGTAGGCCGCGAGCGTCAGGAAGTCGGGCAGGGTTTCGGCGAAGCAGAGATCGGAGAACAGCGCGCGGGCCTGCGCGAAGCGGCCGGCGGTGAAGCGCTCGGGGCCGAGTGCGTGGGCGATCGCCGCGAGCTCTTCGGCCAGCAAGCGCTTCACGAACGCGCGGTCGACGGGGCGGCCGTCGGCGAGGGGCGCGTTCCAATGCAGTTGCTGCCAGATCTGCGTGCGCGAGATCTCGGCGGTCGCGGCGTCTTCCATCAGATGCTCGAGCGGCACGCATCCGGATCCGCGGAGCCAGGCCTCGAGGTACTGCACGCCGATGCGCAGGTTCGCTCGCAGTCCGGCTTCGGTGCGCGTTCCGGTCGGGATCGCCAGCAGATCGGCGGCGGTCACGTGGACGTCGTCGCGCAGCACGCCGAGTTGATGGTCGCCGGTCATCTTGGCCGCGAACACCGCGCGAGCGATCGGAACCAGCGCGGGATGCGCGACCCACGTGCCGTCGTGGCCGTCGTTCACTTCGCGCGTCTTGTCGGCGCGGACGCGCTCGAGCGCGCGCTCGTTCGCCGCCGCGTCGTGCTTGATCGGGATCTGCGCTGCCATGCCGCCCATCGCGAACGCCCCGCGACGGTGGCACGTCTTCACCAGCAGTTGCGTGTACGCGCGCAAGAAAGGCTGTTCCATCGTCACTTGGCCGCGGTCCGGCAACACGGCGCCCGCGTCGTGCCGATGGCATTTGATGAACGAGAAGATGTAGTCCCACCGGCCGCAATTGAGCCCGACGACGTGGTCCTTCAGCGCGTGGAGGATCTCGTCCATCTGGAACGCGGCCGGCAGCGTCTCGATCAGCACCGTGGCCTTGATCGAGCCGTGGCCGAGCCCGAGGCGACGCTCGGCCGCGCAGAACACCTGGTCCCACCAGCGCGCTTCGAGCCAATGCTCGAGCTTCGGCAGGTAGAACCACGGTCCGAACCCGCGCGCGAGCAACTCGCGCGCGTTGTGGAACACGTAGAGCCCGAAATCGAACAGCGCACCGGGCACCGGCTCGCCGTCGACGAGCACGTGCTTCTCCGGCAGGTGCAGGCCGCGCGGGCGCGCGAGCAACACGGCGGGTGATTCGCCGAGCCGGTACTCCTTGCCGGTCGCCGCGTCGGCGTACGTCAGCGTGCGCCGCACCGCGTCCATCAGGTTCAGCTGCCCGTCGACGAGGTTCGCGAACGTCGGTGACGTCGCGTCCTCGAAGTCGGCCATGAACACGTCTGCGCCCGAGTTCAGCGCGTTGATCACCATCTTCCGATCGACGGGTCCGGTGATCTCGACGACGCGCTTCATCAACGGCCGCGGGATCGGCGCGACTTGCCACGCCGCAGCGCGGATCGACGCGGTCTCCGGCAGGAAGTCCAGGCGGGCTCCGGCGCGCCGTGCGTCCTGGCGCGTCCGTCGCTCCGTGAGCAGCGCGTTCAGTTCGGGCCGGAACGTCCGCGTCAAATCCGCGATGAACGCGAGGGCGTCTTGCGACAGCACGCGGGTCCACGATTCGCGCAGTGGTGCGCCGACGACGGAGGTCGCCGCGTTCGTTTCGAGTCCCATCGGTGTGTGTCCCAGCTGCCGGATCCGACGTCGACAGCGTTGCACAAGTTCGACGATGGGCAAGTAACTCCTTAGATATTCATGCTTTACATTCAGTTCGATCCGTCAATGGCCGATGTGAAAGCCGTCAAGTTGTGCACGAGCGGAGGACGGCGATGGCCGGAACTGCGCGATTCGGACGGCGTCTGCGGCAATTGCGTGATCGCGTCGGGTTGACGCAAGTCGCGCTCGCCCAACGACTCGGGATCTCCCCGAGTTACCTGAACCTGATGGAGCACGACCGGAGGCCGCTGCCGGCGGCGGTCCTCGTGAAGCTCGCGCAGGAGTTCGACGTCGACGTGCGGACGTTCGGCGGCGGGGCGGAAGCTCGCCTCGCGTCCGATTTGACCGAGGTCTTCGGCGATCCGCTGTTCGACGCGTTGAAGGTGCCCGCCGACGAGATCCAGGAGCTGGCGCAGCAGGCGCCGACCGCGGCCGCCGCGGTCGTGCATCTCTTCCACGCGTGGGAGGCCGCGCGCGCGTCCGCCAACGCGATGGCCGAGCGAGCGCTCGAGCCCGGCGAGTCCGGCGGCATCGATCCGGTGCGGCTGTCGAGCGAGCAGGTCTCGGACCTGCTGCAAAAGCACATGAACCACTTCCCGCCGCTGGAGGAGGCCGCGGAGTCGTTGCGCCGCGACGCACGCTTGTCCGACGAGGAGTTGTTCGTCGGCCTCGCGCGTCATCTCGAGCGCGCGTACGGCGTCCGCGTCCAGATCGACACCGTCCAGAACATGCGCGGCGCGTTGCGTCGCTTCGACCCGGCGACGAAGACGCTCGTGCTGTCGGAAGTGCTCCGACGGGGTTCGCGCAACTTCCAGTTGGCGCATCAGGCGGCGCTGCTGACGGTGCCCGCGCTGCTCGACCACGTTGCCGCGGATCCCGTGCTGACGTCGGACGAGTCGCGGCGCCTCGCGCGCATCGCGCTCGCGAGCTACTTCGCGTCCGCCGTCGTCATGCCGTACGACGCGTTCCTCGCAGCCGCCGAAGCGGAGCGGTACGACGTGGATCTGTTGGGTCACAGGTTCCGCACGAGCTTCGAACAAGTCGCGCATCGATTGACGACGCTGCGACGCCGTGGGCGGGAAGGCATCCCGTTCCACATGGTCCGCGTCGACATCGCCGGCAACATCTCGAAGAAGTTCTCGGCGACCGCGGTGCGCTTCCCGCGCTTTTCGGGCTTGTGCCCGCTGTGGGACGTCCACGCGGCCTTCCTGCGCCCCGGCTTCATCCGCGTGCAGATCTCGAAGCTGCAGGACGGATCGCGTTGGTTCTCCGTCGCGCGCACCGTCCGCAAGCACCGCGGTGGCTACCACGCGCGCAACGTGCTGCAGGCGATCGGGCTCGGCTGCGCGCTCGAGGACGCGCATCGCCTCGTCTACGCGGACGGCATCGATCTGCAGAACACCGCGGCGGCGATCCCGGTCGGCATGACGTGCCGGTTGTGCGAACGCATGGATTGCGAAGCGCGAGCGTTCCCGCCGGTCCAGAAGCCGCTGTCGATCGACGAGAACGTGCTCGGTATGAGCTTCTACGCGCCGGTCGGCGGCGCCAAGGACCCGTAGCCGCCCGGATGGATGGCGGCGGCGTCGACGTTTCGATCGACAGAACCCGCCGCCATCGCGTCGTGCAGCGAGTGCACGCGCGAGCTCGCTTCGTCGTTGTTGCGCAGTCGTGACGAAGGGCGACCCCATCGATCGTCGAGGATGCGTGCGGCCGATCCCCATGAACCGGAGCTGCCGATGAAGCGCGCGCCTCGAGCCCTGTTGGTTTGCCTCTTCGCACTCGACGCGGGCGCATGTGCGCAGGATCGACCGTCGCTCCAAGACGCGCCGAATCGCGTACGGCGAGTCGTTCGCCCGACGGACGTGCCGGAGCCGACATCGATCCCCCGCGAGTGGATCGTCGTCGAGTCGACCGACGATCCGGATTCCGCACGGGCTCGCCTCGCGGTCGCGCTCGTCGGCGAGGACTTCCGGTTTCCACGCGCTGGCGAATCTCTGGCATGGGACGCGAGCGCGCGCTGGACCGCACGCGAGGCCGACGAGGATGGGGAACTCGCGGTGCCGGGGACGATCGCGGCCACACGCGTTCGAGCCGAAGCCCCGGGGATCTGGATGGCCGACCTCGACGGTGCGGCGCATCTGTTCGTGAACGGCGACCTCTTCGTGGGCGATCCCGATCGCCGTGGACATCGCGGCGTGCCGGTCGCTCTGCGCGAGGGTGACAACGACGTCTACGTCGTCGGCGCGCGCGGCTCGGCGTCGCTGACCTTCTGGAAGCCCTCCGATCGCATCGTGATGGCCGACTGGGACTGTTTCGTGCCCCGGCGCGCCGAGGACCTCGATGCGTCGGTCGACGACATGCTGTGGGGCGAGATCGTGATGCCGGCGTTCAACGCTTCGTCGAAGCCGTGCGACGAGTTGCATCGCCACTCCGGCAAGTTGCGGCTTCCCGGTGCGCCGTCGACGTTCGATTGGCGCTGCGGCGAGTCGACGGTTCCGTTGGGACTCACGATCGGTGGGACGTACCTCGGAGAGTTCGGCGAAGATCCCGACGTCTGGACCGAGCGCGGCGCTGGGATCGTCTGGCTCTCCATGTACGTCGACGAGGACGACTCGCACGCCAGCGATTTCGACGTCGCACTGGGGCCGAGCGGTCGGATCGCGCGGCCACGCGTGCCGT
>JAEUIB010000042.1 GCA_016795255.1 Planctomycetota bacterium | reverse complement strand
AAGCTGAATGACGCCAACGTGACGCTTCGCAAGGCGGTCAGCGCTCGGACGGTCAACGCCCACCGTGCCGACGTCATCGCGTTCGTGGCTTGGGCAGAGCGCAACGGGTTGACGCCCGACAAGCGCCTGAGCGGACTGGTGCCGAAGTTCGACGAGAACGCGGACCGTCGCAAGGTTCGGCGCGCGTTGACGACCGAGGAACTCGAACGCCTGATCGGGGTTGCCGAAAAGCGCGGCCGTGCCGCGTGGTACCTCGCAGCGATCCATGCGGGACTTCGGCGCGGCGACTTGATCGGCCTGACGTGGGGCGACGTGGACTTCGCCGCGAAGTCTCTGACGATCCGCGACGGCAAATCGAAGCGCCCCGACGTGTTGCCGATGCACGAACAACTCGCGGCGGCACTCACGGTGATTCGTCCGACGAACGCGCTTCCGAGCGCGCGAGTGTTCGCGGTCGCGGTGACGAACGACGACCGTCGCGCGGACTTCCTCGAAGCCAAGATCCCGCTCGTCGATGCCGAAGGACGTACAGCCGACTTGCACGCGCTTCGGACGACGCTGGGAACGCGCCTAGCGCTCCAGGGGATCGCGCCTCAACTCGCCCAACGCCTCATGCGGCACGGCGACTACCGCACGACGTTGAAGCACTACACGGCACTGCAGCTCGTCGACACGGCGGCGGCGCTGGCGAAGCTCCCGGACATCGCGACCGAAGCGCCGAAGGCCGACGCGCAGCGCGCGACGGGAACCGAGGGCGGGGATGCACTGCTGCATACGGTGCTGCAGTTCAGTGCTGCAGACGGTGCTGCAGTCACCGCACGACCCGGTGCGACTTCGGACGACTCCACCTCCCCCGAAAACGCACAACCCCGCGCCAGTTGCGACACTGTGCGCGGGGTTGCGTCTTCAAAAGTGGCGAGGGTGACGGGACTTGAACCCGCGACCTCTAGCGTGACAGGCTAGCGCTCTAAACCAACTGAGCTACACCCCCGCACGTCGTTCGATCGCGCGGAAGGGCGGAGATCCTAGCGGGGGCCGGACGGAAGAAAAGAGGGGAGATTCGCTGGTTCCGAACCCGCCATTTCGGCGGTTCGGTGCCGGGACGAACGGGGGGGATGCGGGGCGCCGGAGGGCGCTCAGCCCGCCAGCGGCACGCTGATGACGACGCGGCGGCTGCCGCGCTTGTCGCGTTCGACGGAGAACGTCGCGTCGTGCTCGGACAGGATCGGGCGGATCGACCGCAGCAACGCGGTCTGGCGCCGGAGGTCGGGGAAGATCCCGGCCGCGCGCGAGGCTTCGCCCTCGATGACGATGCGCAGTTGCAGGCCGACGAGCGCGAACTGGATGCCGGTGCAGGGGCTGTCCGATTCGGCGAGCAGCAGGACGCCGGACAGGACGAGCTGCGCGATGCCGACCGGGTCGACCCGGACGAGGCGTGTTCCCTCGTGGCCTCGCTCGAGGCGGTGGTGGGCGCGGACCGGCTCGGTCGCGACCTTGCCGGAATGGCGACGGACGCGGCGCACGACGTCGGCGGCGAGTGCGCGCGTCGTCATGAAACGGCGCCGGCTGCCCGGCTCGGTGACGGTTCGCGGGAGCGCTTGTTCGGCGGCGACGAACAGGGCTTCGCGGTCACCGCCCAGCGGACGGGTGTTCGCCGTGATGCGCGCCTTCGGCTCGCGCTCGACGAGCACGAGGAACGCGGCCTTCGAGTCGCCGTCGCGGTCGCCGTCGCCGACGAGGCGCGTCAGCGTCAACGCCGACAGCGACGCGGCTTCGTCGAAGCCCAGCGACGTGCGCGCGGCCGCGTTCGCGTACACGACGCGACCGCTCGCGTGACGGACGAACACCACGCACGGAGCTCGGTCGAGCAGCGCGCGCGCGTCGTCCGCGGCGAACTCTTCAGGCAGGGTCGAGATCGGCTGAGTCATGCTGTCCTGGCTACTCGTCCTACTCGTCGAGGAGAGACACATGCGCAAGGCACGCCGGAGTTGGGCTCGTTCGCAGCACCTTCCACCGTGAGTGATTCTCGGCGCGTGGACTCCGTCGTCTTGAGCTTGGACTCGCGACGATTCGCGGGCTTCTCGAACTTGCAACGCGCCGTTCGTCGGCCCCGCGACGCATCGCCTCGGACCCGCGTTGCGTCGTTCGGTGCGTTCGACGCGGCAGCCGTCGACGAAACGGGGGGGACGGACGAGTCGTCCGTCCCCCCCCGTCTGCGTTCACGGCCTCTCAGCGCGGGCTACGCCCGCAACCGAACGACGACAGCGTGCTCCAACGACCTCGTCGGACACCTGTGGATACGGCGGCTATGAAATCGGTCGCATCGCGACCGGGGCGCCGCCTCGGACACCTGGTGAGTCCGGCGGCTGCGCCGCCTCGAACATGAATCAATTGGGGGGCAGACCGATGGTCTGTCGCCCAATTGATTCACGTTCCGTCAGAGATCCTGGAACTCGAACGCGCGCGTGACGCCGTCGAACGGCTTCCCGTCGAGCTCCGCGTACGGGTAGATGAAGAAGTTCAGCGGCGGCCCCTGCTGCGGCGGCACGAGCACGAGGTCGCGACCGCGCGAGAACGCGACGCGATCCGCGGTCAGCGAACCGAAGTAGTAGTCGGCGAGCTCCGGATGCTTGTCGGCCTCGGACGCATCGACGGGGACCCAACCGGTCCCGTCGACCCAGAACTCGGCCCAGCAGTGGTACCCCTTCACTTCGCCCTGGCCGCGCGTCTCGGGCAGCGGGAAGCCCATGATGAAGCGCGCCGGGATCCCGCGCGACCGCGCCATCGCGATGAACAGCGAATGGAAGTCCGTGCAGTTGCCGAAGCCGGCCGAGCACGCGTGGACGACGTCGCCGCGGCCCCAACCCGTTCCGTCCTTCGAGTACCGCATGTGGTCGAGGACGGCGCGGTACATCTTCTCGCCGGCTTCCAGTCGGTCCGTCGTCGTGCCGACGGCCTTCTCCGCCATCGCAGCCGGGCCGGCGGTCCACGGAGCGAGCGCGTCGGGCTCGAGGTCGCGCGGCGTCGGCGGATCGTCGAACGCCGAGCGCTCGTCGTCACGCTTGCGTTCGATCGAGCGCACGCGCGCCTTCACGGCGATCGTCGTTTCGCGCAGCGCATCGCCTTCGAAGCGCATGTGGATCATCCGCGTCGAGGTCTGCGGATCGGTCGCGATC
>JAEUIB010000385.1 GCA_016795255.1 Planctomycetota bacterium | reverse complement strand
CGCCGGCACGTTCGGCTTCGACGCGAACGGCACGCTGGTCGAACTCGGCTCCGGGTTCCGGGTGCAGTCGGCCGCGGGCCAATCGATCGTCGTCGAACCGAACTCGATCGCGCCGCCGAAGGCGACGACGCAGATCGACGTCAAGGGCAACCTGCCGGCCACGGTCACCGGTCCGCTCGAGGAGATCCTGACCTCGAACAACCCGTTCCAGACCGGCACCGGTGCGACGGTCACCGGCACGGCGTCGCAGCCGTTCGCGTTCACCGCGGGCGACTCGTTCTCGGTGTCCGTCGACGGCGGCGTCGTCCAGACCATCACGTTCGCCGCGTCGGACTTCACGGCGATCGGCGCGAACATCGCGTCGGCGACCGCGGCCGAAGTGGCGCAGGTCATCAACACGCAGCTCGCCGGTGCGACCGCGAGCGCTTCGTCGGGCTCGCTCGTCATCACGTCCGACACGATCGGTTCGGCCTCGAAGCTGAAGATCACCGACGTCAGCGGTTCGCCGGCGTTCACGCTCGGCTTGTCGACGATCCTGACCGAAGGCACCGAGACCGCGGCGACCGGTTCGCTCGACCTGAACGACCTGGTCACGACGCAGATCGACTACGTCAACGGCGACGGCATCGAAGTGCGCGGCTCGGACATGAACGGCGACGAGTTCGGCGGCACGTTCATCTACGGCGTCGACGGCACGACGCTCGAGGACCTGCGCGCGTACATCGCGAACCTCGTCCCCGACGCGACGGTGACGATCGACGTCGAGGGCAACATGGTGCTGACCGGCAACACGCCGGGCGAGTCGGAGTACTCGCTGACGCTGGAGGACCCGCCCGGCAACACCGGCTCGTCGGACTTCAACGCGACGGCGTTCGTCGTCACGCAGGACGGCACGCCGCCGGACTCGGTCAACACCGCGATCACGATCTACGACAAGAACGGCGAACCGCACGTCGTCAGCCTGACGTTCGAACGCGAGGACGCGGCGTCGTGGAAGCTGACGGCGAGCCTGCCCGACGCGGACGGCACGCTGCTCGACAACGAGGTCGGCAACATCCGTTTCGACCAGGACGGCTCGCTGATCGCCGACGGCGGTCCGGGCGACGAAGACCTCAACATCGAGATCCAGTTCGCGATCGGCCAGCAGGACATCACGCTGAACCTCGGTTCGCTGGGCGGCATCGACGGCCTGACGCAGTTCGGTGGCCCCGCGACCGCGCAGGCGACGAACCAGGACGGCTTCGGCGCCGGCACGCTGACCGACGTCCTCGTGTCGCAGGACGGCTCGGTGCTCGGCGTGTTCACGAACGGCCAGACGCAGAACTACGGCCAGATCGGCGTGGCGTCGTTCGCGAACCCCGGCGGTCTGCGCCGCGACGGCAGCAACATGTTCAGCGCGACGACGAACTCGGGCGTGCCGCTGATCTCGAACGGCGGCGGTCCGGGCGGCTTCATCCAGGCCGGCGTGCTCGAGACGAGCAACGTCGATCTCGCCGAAGAGTTCGTGCGCCTGATCGAAGCGCAGCGCGGTTACCAGGCCAGCGCGCGCATCATCCGGGCCAGCGAAGAGCTGCTGCAGTCGTTGCTGCAGAACATCTGACCTTCGGTCAGGGTCCCTGAAGTTTCGAACGGGCCGCTTCGTGCACCGCGCCATTCGTCGCGAGCACCTGGCGGCCCGTCAGCCATGCATCGCCGCCCGCGTAGTCGGTCACGCGGCCGCCCGCTTCGCGCACCAACAGCGCGCCGGCCGCGACGTCCCACGCTTCGAGCTGGGCTTCGAAGAACACGTCGTATCGACCGCACGCGACGTACGCGAGATCGACGGCGGCGGAGCCGCAGCGGCGGACGTCGCGGACGTCCATCACGAAGCGGCGGAAGTGTTCGACGTTGTTCTCGAGCGCCGACAACTCGTTGCGGCGATACGGAAAGCCCGTCGCGAACACCGCGTCCGCGAGCGTCTCCGTGCGCGACACGTGCACGCGACGGCCGTTCAGCGTCGTTCCTCGCCCGCGCTCGGCGACGAACAGTTCGCCGAGCCGCGGCGCGTAGACGACGCCGATGCGCGGCCCTGCGCGGTCCACCAGCGCGAGCGAGACCGCGTAGAACGGATGCCCGTGCGCGAAATTGGTCGTGCCGTCCAGCGGATCGAGGACGAAACACTCGTCGTTCGCCGCCAAGATGCGCCGCGCATGCTCCTGCCGATCGCCGAGTTGCGACACCGCCTCTTCGGCGACCAACGCGATCTGCGGATACGCGCGCGCCAGACCCTCGGTCACGACGCGCTCGGCCTCGAGATCGGCGGCGGTGACGAGATCGCGCACGCCCTTGCGCGCGGCGTCCTCGTGCCGGATCCGACCGTCGTGCGCGAGGATGCGCTCGCCGGCCGCCAACACCAATTGCTCGAGCGTGCGACGGTCGGGGATCGCGGTCACGAATCGACGCCTTCGAGATCGACGAGCAGACGCGCGATGTCGTCCTGGACGTCCTTCATCTCGGAGTTGCCGACTTTGCGCACGTCGAAGTCGTTGATCAGGATCGAGAACGCGACGACCTCGCCCGAATCCGTCTGCGCGTAGCCCGACAGCGCGGACACCTTCGTGATGTAGCCGGTCTTCGCGCGCACGCGCTGGCGGTATTGCGGCTCGTCGAGGCGGTTCTTCAGCGTGCCGTCGACGCCGCAGATCGGCAGCGTGTCGAAGAACACCTCGCGGTGATTCGATCGATACAGAGCCGACAGCAGCTTCGCGACTTGGCGCGGCGTGAACCGATTACCGCGGCCCATGCCCGAACCGTCCTCGCTGACCGCGCCGTCGGTGTCGATGCCGTACTCCTTCAACGCGGCCATCACGGCCTTCGCGCCGTTCTCGGCCGAGCCGACGCCGAAGCGCTGCGCGCCGGCGCGCTTGTAGAGGTGCTCGGCGACCGAGTTCGTGCTGTCCTTGTTCATGACGCGCAGGCGATCGCGCAACGACGTCTCGACGGCGCCGAGCGAACGCACTCCATTGCCTGCGGTCACGCGGACGTCGCTCAAGCTGACCGCGCCGGCGACCGACACGCCCGCCCTCTCGAGCGCTCGCTTCACGTGCTGGCCCGCGGTCTTCGCCGGATCGGCGACCGGAACGCGGATCGGCTCCGGCTTCGAGTTGAACGGCGTCGTGCCGGAGACCGTGACCTTGCCCGGCTGCGTCGGCGCGGGCAGTCCGACCTCGTGCTTGCCGTTCTTCGCGACGGTCTTGACGGCGTTGCGCACTTCGAACGCGCCGGAGTCGGGTTCGAGGCGAACGACGCCCGGATCGCCGACCGCTTTCCCGGGTTGGATGCGCAGCGTCAGCATGTTCTGACACAGCGAGAAGCCGGCGACCGGAGCGCAGTACTCCTTGTGGAGCTGGTCCTTCGGCCACCCGGGCGGGACGTATTGGCGATCGAAGATCGTGTCGTCGACGACGACGCCACCGGTGATCTTCGTGATCCCGGCGTCCTTCACCGCGCGGACGAGCCGGTCGAGCATCAGCGGCTTCGCGAGCGAATCGTCGAGGACGTCGTCGCCCGGGTCGCCATCGCCCTGGACGACGAGATCGCCGTCGAGGACTCCGTTCGTCACGCTGCCGCGCGCGAACAGGCGCGTCGTGAAGCGGAAGTCGGCGCCGAGCGCTTCGAGCACCGACAACGACGTCAGCAGCTTGTCGTTCGACGCGACCTTCAGCGGCGTGTCGCCGAGTCGCGCGAACAGTTCCTTGCCGTGCGTCACCGAGACGACGGCGATCCCGACCGACGCGCCGTTCAGCGACTTGCGCTGCAGTTCGGCCTCGATCTTGCCGCCCAACTGCGCGCGCGTGATCTTGCGTGTCTTGGCGCCGGAGCGCGGACCGAGGAAC
>JAEUIB010000339.1 GCA_016795255.1 Planctomycetota bacterium | reverse complement strand
CGTCGTTCTGCGCGGGGAGCCCCGCGAACACCGCGTGACTCATCCGTCGACCTGAGGGACGCGGCGGGTCCGAGCGTTCGGACAAAAACGCAAAAGGACCACGCCGCCCCCGGGGGACGCGCGCCCCCCCGCCCCCTTCCCGCGAAAGGGGACAGACCCCGCTCCGTCCCCGTCCGGCGGTGACGACGGGGACAGACCCCGCTCCGTCCCCGCCCGGCGGTGACCCGCGAGTCGGGGCGACCGCGGGTCGGCTGGCCGCACGGCGTTACCGGGCCTTGACCTGCGTCGATTGATTCGCCGTCGGCGCGCCGGTAGTGTCCGCGCGACTCCGCTCGTCCCTACCTTGCAAGGTGCAGTCCCCGATGAATCGACGGTGGTTGGCGCTGCTTCTGTTCGTGACCGCCGCGATCGGACCGATCGGTTGCGCGACGCCGACGCCGAACGACCTCGTGCTGCTGGATTTCGAAGGTGGAGCCGCCCGCTACGGCCTGTCGACCGAAGACGGCATCGTCGCGCTCGCCGGGGACGACCTGAACGTCACCGAGGTCCCGATCCGGTACTGGTTCCGGTCGTCGCCGATCCGTGACGACGCGCGGGTCTTGCAGCGCACCGACACCCTTGCGCTGCTCGCGCCGATCGCGACGCGCCTCGAATGGACCGAGTTCGGTGTCAGCGGTCCGGAACCAGGCGAGAACCTCTACGTCCAGTTGCTCGACGAGCACGATCCCGAACACCTGCCGTACTTGATCGACGCCGAGTTGTTCGACGACGGCTCGCTCGGCGACGTCATCGAGATCGATTCGTGGTTCGTCGACGAGGACGACGTCGGCGCCCGGTTCTCCGGAGCCGGCGTCTACGCGAAGCGCCTCGGCCGCTACGTCCTGGTCGGCATCCTGACCGGCACGGTCGTCACCGCGCCGCGCACCGGATTCTGGTCGTTCCTCGGCTCGGGCGAGGGCATGCCGTTCGTCGGCCTCGACGGCATCGCGCCGGTGCTGCCGAAGTCGAGCAACTTCTTCGAGCGTCGCATGCGCGCGTTCCGGCCGGACTTCGAGTACGGACTCGACGAGCAGGGTCAAGAGACGAACCGTCGCACCGAGTGAACCGCGTCAGTCGGTCGCGATGCCGGTCGTCGGATCGCGGTCCGTTCGCGCGGGACGAGTTCGACGAAGCCAGTTCGATCTGAGCCGTCCCACCGCGTTGACCCCCCCGCACGCGGCCTCTACAACACCACCTTTTCCATCGACCGGCGGAAACGCCGTGTGAGAGCCGCGCCACCCGCCCCGCTCATCGCAACGGACGGCGCTGCTTTCCGAAGTCCGACCTGGGAACGCCATGCTCGCCGAAACCGCGACCGCGCCCATCACGGGGTTCACACCGCTCGTTCCTTACGTCCTCGTCGCCCTGACCGTCTTCGCGGTGCTGATGCTGGTGCCGAAACTGCTCGGCAAGCGCAGCTACTCGAAGGAGAAGTTCGTCGCGTACGAATGCGGCGTCGACCCGATCGGCAGCGCCCGCCAGCGCTTCTCGGTCCACTTCTATCTCGTCGCCGTGCTGTTCATTCTGTTCGACATCGAAGCCGTGTTCCTGTTCCCGTGGGCGATCTCGCTGCAAGAGATCGGCTCGGCCGGCTTCATCGGCGCCCTGCTCTTCGTCGGCGTTCTCGCGCTCGGCCTCGCGTACGCGTGGCGACGCGGCGTCCTCGACTGGAACAACTGATCATGACGAACGAATTGGAGCGCGACGCGAACCTGCGCCGTCGCCTGGACCAACTCGTCACGCGCTATCCGCAGAAGCGCGCGGCGCTGATCCCCGCCCTGCACCTCGTCCAGGACAAGTGCGGCTGGCTGCACGACGACGCGGTGCGCTTCGTCGCGTCCTACTTCGAGACGACGCCGGCCGACGTGCTGGCCGTCATCACCTTCTACGACATGTTCCACCGCGCCCCGAAGGGCAAGCACGAGATCGCGGTCTGCCGCAATCTCGCCTGCAAGGAACGCGGCGCCGACGACGTCGTGAAGTGTCTCGAGCGGACGCTCGGTTGCCGTGAAGGCGAGACCAGCGCCGACGGCGTCGCGACGCTGCGCACGTTCGAATGCCTCGGCGGCTGCACCGAGGCCCCGCTCGTCGCCGTCGACTGGCGCTACTACCGCAACGTCGACACGGCCAAGGCCGAGGCGATCGTCGCGAACCTGCGCGCCGGCAAGGCGCCGATCCACGAGGTTCGCCCCGAAGAGCCGACGACCCCGAAGAACGAGATCTACCTGACGCGCCGCATGCGCGACGCCAACGGCGTCGTCGACCTGGCGACGTATCGCAAGACCGGCGGCTACGACGTCATGACGCGAGCGCTCGGGATGGAGCGCGACGCGATCATCGAAGTCGTCAAGCAGTCGGGCCTGCGTGGCCGCGGCGGCGCGGGCTTCTCGACCGGCATGAAGTGGTCCTTCATGCCGAAGGAACCGAAGAAGCCGCATTACCTCGCGGTCAACGCCGACGAATCCGAGCCGGGCACCTGCAAGGACCGGCTGCTGATGGAGCGCGATCCGCACTCGCTGCTCGAAGGCATGGTCATCGCCTGCTACGCGATTCGCGCGGTCGCCGGCTACATCTACATCCGCGGTGAGTACCTCCACGCCGCGGAATGCCTCGAGCGCGCGATCGACGAAGCGCGCGCCGAAGGCCTGATCGGCCCGACGTCGTCGCACAAGATCGACCTGCACGTCCATCGTGGCGCGGGCGCCTACATCTGCGGCGAAGAGACCGCGCTGATGGAATCGCTCGAGGGCAAGCGCGGCCACCCGCGCCCCAAGCCGCCGTTCCCCGCGCAATCGGGCCTGTGGAAGTCGCCGACGACCGTCAACAACGTCGAGACGATCTGCAACATCCCGTTCATCCTCGACAAGGGCGCGGCGTGGTTCCGCACGATGGGCAACGAGAAGAGCCCGGGCAACCTGCTCTACTCCGTCGCCGGCAACGTGAAGCACCCGGGCATCTTCGAACTGCCGCTCGGCACGACCGCACGCACGCTGATCGACCTCTCGGGCGGCATGCGCGACGGGTACCAACTCATCGGCATCAACCCCGGCGGCGCGTCGTCGGGCTTCCTGCCGCCGTCGAAGCTCGACGTGCCGCTCGACCACGATTCGCTGAAGGCCGAAGGCTCGATGCTCGGCACCGGCGCGATCACCGTCGTCGACCAGAAGTTCGGCATGGTCGAAGCCGTCGCGTGCTTCGCCAAGTTCTTCGAGCACGAGACGTGCGGCCAGTGCGGCCCGTGCCGCGAAGGTTGCGCGTGGGCGTCGCGCATCGTCGAGCGCTTCCTGCACGGCGAAGGCACGACCGAAGACCTCGACGTGCTGACCGACCTGCTCGACAACTCCGTCGGCAAGACGATCTGCGTGTTCCCCGAAGCGCTCGCCGGCCCGCTGCGCCTGGGCGTGAAGCACTTCCGTCCCGAGTTCGAGAAGCTCGTGAAGGGTTCGCCGGCGGCGACGAACCCGGCCGTTCCCGCGGCACATCACTGAGGAGTCGCTTCGATGCCCAAGATCACGCTGAACGGCAAGGAGATGGACGTCGCCCCGGGCACCACGGTGATCCAGGCGGCCATCCAATCCGGACTGACGGTGCCTCACTATTGCTGGCATCCGGCACTGCCGGTCGCCGCGTCGTGCCGCATCTGCCAGGTCGAAGTGCTCGGCCCGGGCCCGCGCCGCACCGCGACCGCCTGCAATCTCGAGTGCTCCGACGGCATGTCGGTGCTGACCGACACCCCGGCGGTCGCGAAGGCGCGCGCCGGCAACCTCGAGATGCTGCTGCTGAACCACCCGCTCGACTGCCCGATCTGCGACAAGGCGGGCGAGTGCTGGCTGCAGGACTACACGTACGACTACGGCGCCGGCGTCGGCCGCAACGAGTTCGAACGGCGCAAGAGCGAGAAGCGCAAGCCGATCTCCGACAAGGTGCTGCTCGACCAGGAGCGCTGCATCCTCTGCACGCGCTGCGTGCGGTTCATGGACTCGTACGCGAAGAAGCCCGAGCTCGTCGTCACCGCGCGCGGTGAGCACTCGGTCATCGACATCTTCCCGGACGCCCCGGTGACGTCGGAGTACCAGGGCAACCTGGCCGACATCTGCCCGGTCGGCGCGCTGACGCTGTCGAACTTCCGGTTCAAGAACCGCGTGTGGTGGTTCAAGGGCACCGATTCGGTCTGCACGCTGTGCTCGAAGGGCTGCTCGGTGACGCTCGACGTGCGTCAGAACCAGATCAACCGCGTCCGCCCGCGCACCAACGAACAGAACAACGGCTGGTTCATCTGCGACACCGGTCGCTTCGAGCTCGAGCACGAGTTCGCGCCGCAGAACCGCCTGACCCAGGTCACGGTCGACGGCAAGCCCGCCGACCTCGCGACCGCGGGTGCGCGCGTCGCGACCGCGCTGACGCGTTGCGCGGAGGCCGGGGGCGACATCCTCGTACTGGCGTCGACGCAGACGACGAACGAAGACTTGTTCGCGCTGTCCGAGCTGTTCACGAAGGCGAACGGCACGCTCGCGCGTCGCACGACGCTCGCGTTCCGCAAGGTCGAAGAGCTCGGCGGCGACGGCATCCTGCGCACGGGCCAGAACGCGGCGAACGTCGCCGGTCTGCGCGCGCTCGGCTTCACGGAACTCACCGACGCCGAGATCGCGAAGCGCTTCGCGTCGGGCAAGGTCCGCGCCGCGTGGATCCTCGATGCGCGGTTCACGACGCTCGCGGCCGACGTCGACTTCCTGGCCGTGTTCGCGACGGCGTCGCCGCTCGCGGAATGCGCGCACGTCGTCGTGCCGGCGCAGACGGTCGGCGAGAAGGACGGCACGCTGACGAACGCCGCCGGCCTGACGCAGCGCGTACGCGCCGCGTTGCGCGCCCCGCAGGGCGTGCCCGGTGATCTCGCGGCGCTGGCCGCGGTCGCGAGCGGCCTCGGCGTGACCGGTTCGCCCACCACGGCGGGCGACGCGTTCGCGACGTGGTCGGATCGCGCCGGCGGTCGCAACCTCGCCCTGTCCGAACTGCCGCAAGACGGCATCCGCATCGCACCGATGGCGCGGGAGACGAAGTCTTGAGCAACGACACGGTCTACCTGATCGCGAGCCTCGTGAAGGCCGTGGTCATCTTCCTCGCCGGGGTCCACGTCGTTCCGATCCTCGTGATCCTCGAGCGCCGGATCTCCGCGTGGGTGCAGTTCCGCATCGGTCCGAACCGCGTCGGTCCGCTCGGCCTGCTGCAGCCGCTCGCCGACCTCGTGAAGTTCATCTCCAAAGAGGACTTCAAGCCCGCCAACGCGTCGCCGCTGCTGTTCGGGCTCGGCCCGATCCTGACCGCGCTGCCGCCGTTCCTCGTGCTGGCGATGATCCCGCTCGCACCGTCGATCGAAGTCGGCGGCCGGCCGCTCGCGTTGTCGGTCGTCGACACCGACCTCGGCCTGCTGTTCGTGCTCGCGCTGTCGTCGCTGTCGGTCTACGGCATCGCGATCGGCGGCTGGTCGTCGGACAACAAGTACTCGCTGCTCGGCGGTCTGCGCTCGTCGGCGCAGATGGTGTCGTACGAGCTCGCGCTCGGCCTGTCCGCGCTGGCGGTCGTCGCGATCGCCGGCTCGGTCAGCCTGCCGGAGATCGTCGCGCAACAGTCGCAGTTCATCGGCTTCGCCGAGAACGGTCGCTGGGCCGGCTGGAGCGTGTTCGCGCAGCCGCTCGCGTTCATCCTGTTCCTGGTCGCCGGCTTCGCCGAGACGAACCGTCTGCCGTTCGACCTCCCCGAAGCCGAATCGGAACTCGTCGGCGGGTACCACACCGAGTACGGCGGGACGAAGTTCGCGCTGTTCTTCATGGGCGAGTACGTCGCGATGCTCGCGATCTCGCTGATGATCTCGATCCTGTTCCTCGGCGGCTGGCACTTCCCCGGCGACAAGGCGGTCATCGATTGGGCCGTCGGTCTGGTCGGCGCGGAAGGCGCGGCCGTGACGTGGGTCGCCGCGCTGATCGGTCACCTCGCGCTGCTCGCGAAGGTCGGCTTCTTCCTGTTCCTGTTCATCCAGATCCGCTGGACGCTGCCGCGCTTCCGTTACGACCAGCTCATGACGCTGGGTTGGAAGGTGTTGCTGCCGCTCGCGATCGCAAACCTGCTGCTGACCGGCGCGGTCGTCTCCTGGAGCTGACGCATGGAACCTGAATTGGCCACCACGATCGCGTTCTACGTGTTCGCCCTGCTCGCGATCGCCGCGTCGATCGGAGTGGTCGCGAACAAGAACCCGGTCGCGTCGGCGATGTGCCTGGTCGCGACGTTCGTCGCCGTCGCCGGGCTCTATCTGACGCTGTCGGCGACGTTCCTCGCCGCG
>JAEUIB010000288.1 GCA_016795255.1 Planctomycetota bacterium | reverse complement strand
GAACTTCGCCTGGTCGAACGTCAGCGTGTTGTCCTTCTGGACCGACAGGCCGAGTGCGCCGAGCGTCTCGAGCTCGCCGCCGGGGTAGCCGGTCGACGCGACCAGGTTCATGATCCGGTTCTTCAAGTTGCGGACGCCGGCCTCGCCGGACAGGGTGCCGGCCTTGTCGGTCGACTCGTTGAACTTCAACTGCGAGTTGACGAAGCCGACCAGGTCGTTGTGCGCGGCGACGTACTTGGCGACCGCGTCCTTCATCTTCGCGACGTCGGGAGCGAGCGTGACCGTCGCCGTGCCGAGCGCCTTCGCGGTGAAGTCGACGCCGGGGACGACGTCGTCGATGGTGTTGCTCGCGCGCTGCACCGTGATGCCGTTCACCGTGATGCTGGCGTCGGTCGCGTCCTGCGTCTCGCTGAACGTCAGGGCCTGCGTGCCGCCGGTGAGACCGCTGACGTCCAGCGTGATCTCGTTGACGTCGCCGGTGTCCTTCGCGGTGACGACCAGCTTGAACGGGCTCGTGCCCGTGCCGACGTTGACGATCGACGCGTCGACGTCGAGGTCGGACTCGTTGATCGCGTCGCGGATGCCCTCGAGCGTGTCCTGCCCGGTCGCGATCGTGATCGACTTGGTCTCGCCGCCGACCGTCAGTTGGATCGTGCCGGTGCCGACGTGCGTGGTGTCGAAGTCCGCGTAGCCCTGCGACGACTCGATCTCGGCCTTGGCGAGTGCGTTGACCGTCACGGCGAACGCGGTCGACGTCGCGGTGCCGTCCGCCGATGCCGACACGATCTTGTCGTCGGTGCTCGAGACCGCGTACTTCAGCAGGTCCTTGGCGTCCTTCAGATCGTCGGCGGCGTTCTTCAGCGCGGACACGCGGCTCTGGAACGCTTGGTAGGTCTTCTTCAGGCCTTCGAGACCGTCACGCCGCGATTCGAGCAGCGCGATCGGCTTCGCTCGCACGCCCATCAGCGCGGAGATGATCGACTTCGTGTCGAGGCCCGTGTTGAGCCCGCCGAAGGAGATGCCGGAAGCGCTGGTGGCCATGGCGGAGGTCTCCGCGAAGTCGATCGAAGGTGTAGGGAGCGCCGCGCCGGGGGAGGGCGGGCGAAAAAGATCGCGCCGCGGCCACGAATCCATGGGGAATGTCGTGTCCGCGGCGCGATTCCACGTCCGTCAGGACGCGCTCGACGTCAGCCCTGGAGGAGCTGGAGCGCCGACTGCGGCTGCAGGTTCGCCTGGGCCAGGATGGCCAGCGACGCCTGCTGCAGGATGTTGTTCCGCGTCAGGTCCGCGGACTCCTTGGCGACGTCGACGTCGCGGATACGCGACTCGGCGGCCGTCAGCGACTCGACGCGCTGCTGCAGGTTCGCGATCGCGGAGTTCAGGCGGTTTTCCGTCGAACCCAGACGACCACGGAACTCGCTGATCGTGTCGATCGCGTTGTCGATCGCGCTCAGCGCGACGCTGACGTCACCGGACGAGCCGATGTCGATCGTGTCGATGCTGAGGTCGGTCGTGCGGACCGAGTCCAGCGTGACGCTGATCGTGTCGACGCCGGCCTCGTCGCCGATGCCGACCGCGAACTCGACCGTCGTCGACGAGCCGTCGAGCAGGGCGATGTCGTTGAACTCGGCCTGCTGCGCGATGCGGTCGATTTCGTCGACCAGTTCCGACAACTCGTTCTGCAGCGTGTCCTTGTCCGAGTCCGACACCGTGCCGGTGTTGGCCTGGACCGCGAGCTCGCGCATACGGATGAGGATGTTCGAGACCTCGTTCAGACCGCCTTCGGCCGTCTGCGTCAGCGAGATCGCGTCGTTTCCGTTCCGTTCCGCCTGGCTCAAGCTGCGGATCTGCGAACGCAAACGCTCCGAGATCGCGAGACCGGCGGCGTCGTCCGCCGCGGTCGCGATACGAAGACCGGAAGCCAACCGCTTGAAGTTGCCCTGGAGCCGACCCGAGACCTGCGCCAGGTTCTTCTGCGCGGTGAGCGACGCAACGTTGTTGTTGATGCGAAGTGCCATGTGTTGCTCTCACCTTTCTCAAGGCAGCCGACCCGGCGCTGCCGTCCCGAAAGCGGGCATTCGGAGATTCCATCACCGCTTCGGGCTTGTGATTCGGCGGCGCGAGCGAACGCTTGAGGGCCGACGTGCGTGAAAATGCGCCGGAGCTCGATTCGAGCTCGGCCTGGGGTCACGAGGACCTCCGCGCTTCCTCATGCATGCAGGTGGCGGACGGCGGAACGGGCTTCGTTCCGCGAGGAATCCCTCAAGTCCGCAGGGGGGGATCGACGATCAGAGTGCGTTCGATTCCATCGCCGGGGCTTCCTCGTGGACAAGTTCTCGCTGATCGGCCTGGTGCTCGGCCTGTTCGCCATCTTCGGCGGCGCCGTGATGGAAGGCGTGCACATCTCGTCGATCCTGATCCCGACCGCGGCGATCATCGTGTTCGGCGGCACCATCGGCGCCATCCTGCTGCAATCCAGCGCGGAAGAGATCCACGACGCGAAGGCCCTCGTCGGCCGTGTCTTCAAGGAGAAGCACACCGACATGGGCAAGCTCGTCGCGGAGATCGTCGAGCTGTCGAAGATCGCCCGCCGCGACGGCATGCTCGCGCTCGAGTCGAAGCTGCACGACATCGAGCACCCGTTCCTCGTGACCGCGCTCGGCATGCTGATCGACGGCGTCAACGCCGAAGAACTGCGCTCGCGCCTCGAAGTCGCGATGGAGAAGACCGAGGAGAAGTACCAGAACGCCGCGCGCGTGTTCGAAGCCGGCGGTGGTTACGCACCGACGGTCGGCATCCTCGGCGCCGTCCTCGGCTTGATCCACGTCATGGGATCGCTCGATGATCCGTCGAAACTCGGTCCCGGCATCGCCGTCGCGTTCGTCGCGACGATCTACGGCGTCGCGTTCGCGAACCTCATCTGCCTGCCGCTCGCCGGCAAGCTGAAGGCGCGCATGCGCACCGAGGCCGGCGAATCGGGCCTGGTCGTCGAAGGCGTCGTCGGCATGGCGAACGGCCAGGCGTCGTCGGCGCTCGAGCAGACGCTGAAGCTGATGCTCGGCGAGGAATCGCACGGCAAGAAGGGCGAGGCGGCTTCCAAGCAGGCCGCCTGATCGGGGACCGCGTCGATGGCGAAGAAGCACAAGCACGAAGAGCACGTGAACCACGAGCGCTGGCTCGTGTCGTACGCGGACTTCATCACGCTGCTGTTCGCGTTCTTCGTGATCCTTTACGCGTTGTCCGAGGTCGACAAGAACAAGCTGAAGAAGTTCTCGCAGTCGGTCCAGTTCGCGTTCGCGCACGTCGGATCGGGCGGAACGATGACGATGGGCAAGAACCCGAAGACGTTCTCGCCGAAGATCATCGGCCAGACCTGGCCGATGGGGCGGCGCGACTCGGATCCGGGTCCGTTCGAAGGCCTGCGGTCGATCGTCGAGTTCCTCGAGAACTCGATCGTGAAGTACTTCGTCGAGCGCGAGCGGACGAAGGTCGAAGTCATCGACGAGGACAAGGGGATCATCCTGAAGATCCCGGCCGAACGCCTGTTCGCCCGCGGCTCGGGCTCGCTGCAGAACGACCGCGTGAACTTCCTGCTCGACTTCGGTCGCGTCGTCGCGAAGAACAACGTGTCGTTCCACGTCCATCTCGACCTGAAGATCCCCGAGTCGAAGGACCGCGTCGCCGAGCACGATCTCGGCAATCGCCGACTGTCGGCGCTGGTCCGCGCGATCTCGGGCGAGACGCGCGAATCGCGCGCGAGCTACATGACGTCGAGCGAGATCATCGTCGCGGAGGTCTCGCCGTCGGACGGTGAGAACTCGCGCCAGATCTTCGAGTTCCGGATCCTGCCGAGCTGACGCCCGTCCGTCGGCCGTCGTCGGTCGATTCGCGGAGTTCCACGTTTGGTTCGATGGGGGCGGACTCGGGTCGGCCTCGGGTCGGGAACGAATCGTCGTCGATGGGATCAGGCGCGCGCGGTGTTCGCCGGGCGCAGCGCGGTCCGCACCAGCTTCAACCACCGCAGCGACGCGGCGTCCTCGCACGCGGCGACGCCGCGCGCCAGCGCTTCCAGCACGCGCATGCCGGCGCTGCAGTCCGGATCGCCGGGGGCTTCCGACAGCGCTAGATAGGCAGCCTCGAGGTCGCCGCGGACGATCCGTGCTTCGGCGATCATCGGGATCGCGCTGGCCGTCGGCAGGCCGTGTTCGAGGCCCGCGAGCAGCTCTTGCTCGGCGCCGCGCCCGTCGCCGTGGACGAGCAGCAAACGACCGATGCGCAAGCGCGCAGCGTGTCGCTTCGGGTCCAGCGCGAGCGCGGCTCGCAGTGCGGCGACGGCGCCATCGACGTCGCCTTGTTCGGCGCGCAGCTCGCCGAGCAGCAATTGGCTCTGGATGCGCGAGGGGTCGAGCGCGACCGCGTGTTCGAGGCAGCGGGCGGCGGCGACCGGG
>JAEUIB010000271.1 GCA_016795255.1 Planctomycetota bacterium | reverse complement strand
GCCAACTGATCGCGCAGCATGCGAAGAAGGCGCTGATCGTCATCGCGACCGCGGCGATCCCGAAGCGACGCGCGCCGCTGCTCGTGCCGAAGTCCGTCGTCGAGACGATGCAGCCCGGCGCGGTGATCGTCGATCTCGCGGCCGAGACCGGCGGCAACTGCGAACTGACGAAGCTCGGCCAGGACGTGGTCCAGCCAGGCGTCACGATCCTCGGCCCGGAGAAGCTCGCGGCGACGATCCCGACGCACGCGAGCCAGATGTTCGCGCGCAACGTGCTGTCGTTCGTCGTCAACATGACGAAGGACGGCAAGCTCGGCGAGTTCGCGCTGAACTTCGACGACGACATCGTCCAGGCCTCGTGCGCGACGCACGCCGGCACGACGCGGAGCGCTCCATGACCGTCGACGTGATCGTGATCTTCGTGCTCGCGGCGTACGTGGGCTTCGAGATCATCACCAAGGTTCCGCCGCAGTTGCACACTCCGCTGATGTCCGGCACGAACGCGATCACCGGCATCGCGGTCGTCGGTGCGATGTTGTCCGCGGGCGCGGGTCGATCGCAGCTCGCGTCGTGGCTCGGCCTGATCGCGATGATCCTCGCGTCGATGAACGTCGTCGGCGGGTTCCTCGTCACCGATCGCATGCTGAAGATGTTCGGCGGCAAGAAGGAGCGCGTCTGATGGATCGTGCGATCCTCGACCTCGCGTACCTCGTCGCCGCGCTGTGCTTCATCACCGGCCTGAAGCGCATGTCGGGCCCGAAGACCGCGCGAGCCGGCAACGGCCTCAGCGCGATCGGCATGCTGATCGCCGTCGTCGCGACGCTGTGCGAGCACTCGATCGTCGAGTACTGGCAGATCGCCGTCGGCGCGCTGATCGGCGGCTCGATCGGCGCGATCATGGTCAAGCGCGTGAAGATGACGTCGATGCCGCAGCTCGTCGCCGTGCTGCACGGCTTCGGCAGCGCGGCGGCCGGCCTCGTCGCCGCGGCCGAACTCATCGCGGAGCTCGCGCACGGCGGCACGATCGATCCGGTCCACAACGGCATCATCCAATTCACGGCGATCCTGTCGTCGCTGACGGTCGCGGGCTCGTTCGTCGCGTACGGCAAGCTCGAAGAGAAGATCACCGGCCGCGCCGTCGACTGGCCGCTGCGCCACCCGCTGAACGCGCTGCTGTTCCTCGGGCTGCTCGCGATCGGCGCGTACCTCGTCCACGACCCGACGCAGATGGGTTGGTTCGTCGTGCTGAACGTCGGCGCGGCGTTGCTCGGCGTGCTGCTCGTGCTGTCGATCGGCGGCGCGGACATGCCGGTCGTCGTGTCGGTGCTGAACTCGTACGCCGGCATCGCCGGTGCGCTCGCCGGGTTCGTCATCGACAGCACGGTGCTGATCATCACCGGCGCGCTGGTCGGCGCGTCCGGCATGATCCTGTCGCGCATCATGTGCAAAGCGATGAACCGATCGCTCGCGAACGTGCTGTTCGGATCGTTCGGCGGCGACGAAGCCAAGGGACCCGCCGGCGCGACGATCACCGGCACGATCCGCTCGACGACGGCCGAGGACGCGGCGCAACTGCTCGCGTACTCGAACAGCGTCGTCATCGTGCCGGGCTACGGTCTGGCGGTCGCGCAGGCGCAGCACCAGGTCAGCGAACTCGCGCAACTGCTCGAGAAGCGCGGCGTCGACGTCAAGTACGCGATCCATCCGGTCGCCGGCCGCATGCCGGGTCACATGAACGTGCTGCTCGCCGAAGCGAACGTGCCGTACGACAAGCTCGTGGAAATGGAACGCATCAACGGCGAACTCGACCGCACCGAGGTCGTGCTGGTGATCGGCGCGAACGACGTCGTGAATCCGGCCGCGCGCAGCAACCCGCAGAGCCCGATCTACGGCATGCCGATCCTCGACGTCGACAAGTCGAAGAACATCATCGTCATGAAGCGCGGCATGAACCCGGGCTTCGCCGGGATCGAGAACGAGCTGTTCTACAACCCGCGCACGCGCATGCTGTTCGGCGACGCGAAGGCGAGCCTCACGAAACTCGTCGAGGAGACGAAGGCGATCGAGTGAAGGTCGCGGACGCGTCCAGCGGCTTCATTGCCTGAAGGACGAACGAATGCGGGGGGACGGACCGTCGGTCCGTCCCCCCGCATTCGTTCACGTTCGGTCGAGTCGGGTCATTCGCCGCCGACGTAGCCGAGCTGTCGGAGCTCCGCGCTCACGTCACTTCACGACCGCGAAGTCGTCGAAGCTCGTGACCGCGTCCGCCTTCGTCCACAGGCCGACGCCACCGGCGTCGGCGAACGTCGTGTCGTCGGTCGCGAGAAGCACCTTGCCGTCGATCGAGCACTCGATGCGCGTGCCGACGTGCTTGACCGACAGCACGTGCCATTCGCCCTTCGGAACGTCGACGTCGCAGCCCGCGATCTGCTTGCGGCGGCCGTCCTTGACCCAATAGAGCCGGAAGTTGTGCTCGAGCGGGTTCATGCGACAGACGTAGTAATCCTGGTTGCTGCGCGCGCGCCACAGGATGCCGCCGCCCTGGTCTTCGACGCCCGCGTCGGCGCGGAAGCGCACGAACAGCTCGCCGTTCTTGAACTGGATCTGGTCGGTCCAGCACAGGTTGAACGTGCCCTCGCTCGTGTGGTTCTCGCGTGCCATGCGGAGCACGTTCGGCGCGGACGGCGCGGTCGCATCGGCCGCGATCTCCCACGTCGCCATCGGGCCGTCCTGGTTCGTGCCGTCGACCTTCCAACCCTTCGGCGGAGCGCCGGCCGGGTCGGCGTCGAACCCGATCGCGCCAGCCGGGGTCGCGACATCGCGCGACATCCAACCGTCGAGCACTCCACAGCCCGTCAGCAACACACCCACGACGCCAAGCGCGATCGAACGCATGATCGACTCCCGATTGAAGCGGTATC
>JAEUIB010000269.1 GCA_016795255.1 Planctomycetota bacterium | reverse complement strand
AGCTGGAGCGACGCGCCGAACTCCGACCAGACCTTCATGCGCGGGTTCGATCTGCGCATGAACCAGGACGGCGGGACGTACGCGCTGTCGCGAGCGAACGGTGATTTCGTCGTCGGCGGCGTCGATCGCGGCACGCATCCGTTGCTGGCCGGGCCCGACCTGATCGTCGGCACCGCGGACGACGTCAACGCGTTCGACGGCGAAGGCGTGTCGCCCGCGACCGTCACGCACTTCTTCGCGGGAGTCGAGCCGATCGTGCTCGCCGGTGCGAAGGGTCTCGTCCATCGCAACGACTCGGCGGGCAACGGCTCGTTCTCGCCGGCGACGATCGACGACGCGGCGCTCGTCGTCGCGGAATACGGCGCCGGTCGCGTCGCGAGCCACTTCGACCGCAACACGTTCTTCAACCTGAACGGCGCGGGGACGTCGCTGCACATGCTCGACAACGCGCAGCTCGCGCGGAACCTGTTCGCGTGGCTCGCCGGCGATCCCGGTCCGGTCTACGGCAAGGGATGCCCGGGGACCGGCGGGTTCACGCCGTCGTTGACGCTGATCGGCTGCGCGAAGTCCGGCGCGAACGTCGCGCTCGCGTTGTTCGGCGGCTGCGGTGGATCACAAGTGTTTTTCGGCATCGGCACGCAGCCCGCGTCGATCGCGATCGGCGGCGCCTGCACGTTGCTGACGGCGCCGCTGCTGCCGAACCTCGTCGGCCCGTTCCCGTTGCCGGGCGTGGGTCCGGGCACCGGCACGCTGACGCTGCCGGCCACGATCCCGCAACCGGTCACGCCGGTGACCGTCTACGCGCAAGCGTTCGTCGTCGATGCGGCGTCGCCGACCGGCTTCGCGACCTCGAACGCCGTCGTCGTCGCGGTCCAGTAGGTCGCTCGACGCTGCCCGCGTCCGATCACTCGTTCGCGAGTTTCCCGCGCCACGTCTCCGCCAGATCCGCCTTCCCCCAGTCGGTGTAGACGTCGATCAAGCGGCGGACCGCCTCCTGCGTGCGCCGGCCTTGCTCGCCGAACCGGTCCTTCAGGATCGCGTGGACGGCGAGCAGTTCGGCCTCGGCCTCTTCGGGCCGATTCAATCTCGCGAGCGTCGATGCGCGCAGGATCCGGAACTCGCAGGTCGTCGGGTGCTCGGCTCCCAGGTACTCGGTGGCGCCGGTCGTCGCTTGCTCGAGCCACGTCAGCGCCTCGTCGAACTTGTTCTCGTTGCGGAACACGTTGCCCATGCGCGCGATCGCGACCAGCGTGTCGACGTGGCGCATGCCGAGGATCCGCTTCGCGAGTCCGACCGCTTCCTCGGCCAGCGGTCGCGCGTTGACGACGTCGCCGCGGCGCAGGAAGTCGTGCGCCAGATTGCCGATCGCGCGAATCGTGTCCGGATGCTCGACGCCGAGCGTCCGCCGTCGCGCCTCGAGCACGCGCTGCCGGATCTTCGTCGCTTCCTCGGCCTTGTCCGCACGGTCGTAGAACGACGCCAACGAGTTCAGTGTCGCGAGCAGATCCGCGTGGTCCGCACCGAGCTGCCGCTCTTGTTCCTCCGCGACCGCGACGGCGACTTCGATCGCCTCTTCGCTCTTGCCGTTCGCTTCGAGGATGACGCTCAGTGTCTGTCGCGTGATCAGCGTCTCGGGATGGTTGATGCCGATCGCGGCGCTCTTCGCGTCGACGAGCTTGCGGCTCTCCTCCTCGGCATGGCCGTAGTCGCCGCGGTAGTACATGAGCTGCACGAGCACGCCGCGCGCGCCGAGCGTCAGACGATCGCTCTCGCCGCGCGTCTCGATCAGGTTCTCGAGCGCTCGCTTCGCGTGCAGCTCGGCATCGTCGAGTTTGCCTTCGGCGCGGCGTTGGCCGCGGTCGTGTTCGTGCTCGGCCCGTTGGTCGTCACGCTCGTCGTGCTGAACAAGAACCGCCAGATCGCGGACGAGCGCAACGACGCGATCGAAGCACGCAACGACGCGATCGAAGCACGCAACGACGCGATCGTCGCCAAGGACGAAGCGGACGCGCGTGCGCAGGAGATCGAACAAGTCTTCGAGTTCCAGAAGCGCATGCTGACGTCGGTCCAGCCGGGCGAAGAGGGGCGCGACGTCAAGGTCGCGACGATCCTCGAGGACGCGTCGAAGACCGTCGGCCAGTCGTTCCCCGGCAAGCCGCGCATCGAAGCGTCGGTCCGCGGCATGCTCGGCGAGACGTGGCTCGCGCTCGGCATGCTCGACGAGGCCGATCCGCACCTGACGCGCGCGGTCGAGCTGTTCGACGAAGCCGGCGTCGGCGACATCGAGAACGCGGCGATCGCGAAGGCGCGCCTCGCGACACTGCGGTCCGAGCAGGGCAAATTGCCGGAAGCGCACGCGCTGCTCGAGAGCGCCGCGAAGGCGCTGGACGTCCGCATCGGCGGCAAGCGCGACGCGCGCGTCGGCTCGGTGTTGATCGAACTCGCGAACGTCTGCCGCTCCGAGGGCAAGCTCGACGACGCCGAACTGCACGCGAAGCGGGCGCTCGAGAACCTGATCGAGACGCGCGGCGAGAGCGATCGCCTGACGCTCGGCGCGCGCGGCGTACTCGTGCAGCTCATGTACTACCGCGGCGATTACCAGCACGCCGAGGAGGAGAGCCGCAAACTCGTCGACGCGAAGAGCGCCGCGATCGGCATCAACCATCCCGAGACGCTGATCACGCGCCAGACGCTGAGCGTCATCCTCGAAGCGAACGGCAAGAGCGACGAGGCGATCGAGGTCGGCACCGCCGTCGCGGACGAACAGGAGCGACAACTCGGCCCGGACCACGCCGACCTGCTGGCGACGCTGAACTCGCTGGCGTCGTTCTACGACCGCGCGGACAAGGCCGAGGAAGCGACGAAGATCCGGCAGCGCGTGCTCGAGGCGCGACGGCGGACGCTCGGCGACGAGCATCCGGACACCATTCGCGCCATCGGCAATCTGGCGCACGACTTCCTGCGACGCGGTGACGTCGGCAACGCGCGACCATTGGCCGAGGAAGCGGTCGGACTCGCGAAGCGGATCCTCGGCATGCGCCACGTCGACACGCTGGTCGCGATCGCGCGCATGGGCAACGTGTT
>JAEUIB010000259.1 GCA_016795255.1 Planctomycetota bacterium | reverse complement strand
GCGCGCGTGTTCTTCTCCGGCGCGGCCGAAGGGGTGCCGTTCTTCGCGATGGAGTTCGTCGAAGGCCGCAACCTCGAAGAGCTGTTGCGCGACGAAGGTCGATTGCCGCCGCCGCGCGCGATCGAGCTGATGGCGGCGACGGCGCAAGGGCTGGCCGCGGCGGCGAAGCGCGGATTGATCCACCGCGACGTCAAGCCGACGAATCTGCTGCTCGACGCGAAGGGCCGATTGAAGCTCGTGGACTTCGGCCTCGCGCGCACCGTCGATTCCGAGTCGCGACTGACCGTGACCGGCACCGTGATCGGGACGCCGTACTACTTGTCGCCGGAGCAGGCGCTCGGCAAACCGGTGGACGTGCGGAGCGACATCTACTCGCTCGGCGCGACCTTCTATCACCTGCTGTGCGGCTCGGTCCCGTTCGAGGCCGAGAGTCCGGTCGCGATCATCATGCGACACGTCCATCAGCCGCCCGACGCGCTGACGAAGCGCTCGAAGCACGTGCCCGAACCGCTCGCACGCATCGTGATGCGATGCATGGCGAAGGATCCGACGCGGCGATACCAGGACTACGACGAGTTGCTCGCGGACTTGGACGCAGCGCGCGCGGGGAAACCGGTCGTCGCGCCGCCGGAGAGCGCGTCGATCGCCGGCAACGCACCGTCGTTCGTCGTCGATCTCGAGGACGCGGCGCGCGTGCTGCGTTCGGCGGGCCGCCGTCGGCGTGTGTTCGCGTTCGCGATCGACTTCGCGGTCGCCGCGATCGTCGGCGTCGTCGCCGGGCGGCTGCCCGCGTTCGTCGACGGCCTTCCCGCGTGGTTCGATCGAGCGACCGCGACGTTGTGCGGCACGGTGTTCTACTTCGTCCTCGCCGAGTCGTTCGGCGGGCGAACGTTCGGGCGTCGCATGTTCCGCATGCGCGTCGCGCGGGACGACGGGACCGATCCGGGCTTCGCGCGCAATCTCGTGCGCGCGCTGCACGCGATTCCGCTCGGTATCGCGATCGCGTGGCTCGTGCTGGAGGACGAGCAGTCGTTCCCGCTGCTCGATCGCTTCGGACTGCCGCCGCGACTCACGATCCTCGCGTTCTACGCGTACGCGGGGCTCAACGCGTTCGTGACGATCTTCGCCGAGGGCAAGCGGACGCTGCACGACCTCTACTCGTCCACGGGCGTGTTCCACGAGGCGCGCGTGAAGCGCAAGGAGAAGCGGACGCCGAGACCCGCGCGCGCAGTGCCGCCCGTGCTCGCGGTCCTGTTGTCGATCGTGCCGGGGCTCGGCCAGCTCGCGAACGGCCAGCTCGGCAAGGGCCTCGTCTTCTTCTTCGGGACGTGGGTGCTGTTCCCGCTCGGCATCGTGTTGTGGCTCATCGCCGCCGTCGACGCGTATCGCACGGCGGTCGACGCGAAGCGCGGCTCCGAAGCTTCCTGAGCCGCGCGGGCTCGTTCGGAATCCGAACACCGTCCGCTTTCCGAACGCGTGCCGCCGCAGAGGGTCCGGCGGCGTCACAGCCATAACTCATTGAATCGATGGGGCTTGAAGCTCCAGCGCGTCGCGCTCGACCGCTGGCACGGGGAGTGATCTGCCCGCCGCGCGTTCTCGATCCCGGGAACTCTGGAGCGACGCGATGGAACTCACCTGCAAGACGCATGGCGACCGCGCGGCGATGGCTCGATGTGTGGCGTGCGGCGCGTCGATGTGTGGCGGCTGCCGCGTGCGAGTCGGTGGTCGCAACTGGTGCCGACCTTGCGTGCCGAGCGAGCTGCGACGCGAGCTTCCCGGACATCGCGCGCCGCTGCTCGCGGCCCTGCTGTCGATCGTGCCGGGCTTCGGGCAGATGTACGCGGGGCGCGGTCTGCGCGGAGTGTTGTTCGTCGCGTCGGCCGTGCTGATCACCGCGAACGTCGAGTCGATCCCCGCACCGGTCCCGCTGTTCCTGTGGCTGTTCAACCTGTTCGACGCGTGGTCGGTCGCCATCGAGCGCAACGCGTCGGTCGAGGGCCGCGACCTGAATCCGAGTGAGGCGCTCCAGCGTCGCTTCTTCGGACTGCTCGGCGCCGGCGTCGCGGTGTTCACGGTCGTGAAGAGCACGTTCGCCCCCGACCTGTCCGCCGACGTGCTGTGGCCCGCGTCGCTCGCGCTCTACGGGTTGTTCCTGCTGATCGATCGCAAGGGAGGCGCTCATGTCCAGCGCGTCTGAACTCGTGTTCTGCGGTCACTGCGGCGATCGTCTGCCCGCGTACGGCTCGGAGCTCGGCTTCTGCGGTGGATGCGCGCGACGCTTCAAGAAGGTCGTCCACGCGCCGCGTCCTCTGCCGCTGTCCGGAGGCCTCGCCTATCCGAAGGACCCGCTGCTCGCACTCGTGCTCGCTGCGGTCTTCCCGGGTGCGGGCCAGGTCTACAACGGCCACTTCATCAAGGCGGTGCTCGTGTTCGTGTTCGCGCCGCTCGTCCTGCCTTGGCTGATCGGCATCGCCGACGCCTTCTTCTCCGCACGTCGCATCAGCGCCGAGTACGCGCTCGCGAACGGCGCGGTGGCCTGAATCTTGTCCCAGTCACCGGCCGCGACGCGGTCGGTCGTTCGTCGAAAGGAGTCGATCATGTTGTTGCGTTCCCTGATCCGCGTGGGGCTGTTGTCCACGCTCGTCGGCGGCTCTGCCGTCGCGTTGCTCGGCTCGGACCAGGTGAAGCTCTACCTGGCCCAGGGCAAGGCGAACCTCGAAGACGCGATGCAAGACATGCAAGGTCTCGAGTCCCGCCTGAAGTTGATCCGTACGCAGATCCGCGAACTCGACGGCGAGGCGCGCGAACTGCGGTCGTCGTCGATCCAGCGTCGCGTCGAAGTCGAGCGCCTGCGCGCCGATCTCGACGCCCGCAAGCGCGAGCTCGAACGCCAAGCGGCGGTCCTCGAGCGCGCGTCGGATCTGCTGAGCCAGGACGAGACGCACTTCACGATCGGCCAGCGGACCTACACGCGCGCCGAAGTCGAGCAGGACGCCGCCGAGAAGATGTCGCTCTACACCGTCCAGGCCGACACGCTGAAGTCGCTCGAAGAGACGCTGAAGACGAAGGAGAAGGCGCTCGAGCTGGCCGCGCAGAACGTCGATCGCGCGGCGGCGTTGCGCGTCGATCTCGCGTCGAAGGTCGAGCTGCTCGAGGCGCAACTGCAGAAGCTGCGCGCGAAGGAAGCGTTCGCGGCGACCGTCGACGACCTGGTCTCCACCGAGGACCTCGATTCCGATCTGGCGCGTGCGCGCCAGATGATCGCGGACTTCGAGAAGGAGATCGAGGTCAAGGACCGCATGCTCGACGAAGCGCTGAAGGGCTCCGCCGAGCCGAACAAGGGCGGCATCGACTACATGGAATCGGCGGGTGACTCGCAGGCTCTCGCCGATCGGATCCGCAGGACGTTGGGTCAGCAACAGCCGCCGCTCGTGCCCGCGTCGGCTCTGCTGGTCCACGGTCACTGAGTGTGAAGGGTCGGGAGGACGGCCCGTGAGGGCCGTCCTCCCGTTGTTTCGTCCGCGTAGACCCGCACGAGATCGTTCGAACCGAGGATTGCCATGCGTACGTCCACCGCGTTCTTCCTGGTCGTGTTCCTCGTCGTCATGTCGTCCGCGGAGCGCCGCCATTCGGTACGGCAAGCGGTCGCCGGCGCCGCGCATCACGTCGAGCGCGTGCTCGGTGGAGACGGTCGTCGCTCGTGCGCCGACTCCGATTCGACGCAGCGAGGCGCCGACGGCGAGTTGGCCGCGCTGTCCGCGCGCGAGAACGCGACGGCGAAGACGCTGCGGACGGTCGAACGCGGACTGAAAGCGCTCGACGAGCGCATCGACCGTCTCGAATGCGAGAACGACGACGAACTCGTGTCGACCGTGCGCTTGCTGAAGGAACAGCGCTCGACGCTGGAGCGCGAGCGAGCGGAGCTGGCGGTCCTGAAAAGTCGACTCGCCGCGGAGCGCGTGCGCATCGAGACGCAGATCGACCTCACCGGTATCCGAGCGGAGCGTGAACGCACCGAGCAGTTCCTGGGCACGACGACGCCCTCGCCGATGGAGCAACTCGCGAACGTCCGCGAATCGCGTTGATCGACGAGGGCGTTCGGTCCTTCGAGTGCGCGGACTCGATCAGTCGCCGTAGACCTGGATCGTCTGCATCCGGAACACGCCGCCGAAGACCGACGTCGTCTGGATGTCGGCGAAGTACACGTCGGTGATGCCGTGCTTCTTCGCAGCTTCACCGATCGCGCGGCTCTTCCACTCGATCCCGATCCCGGCGGCCGTGACCGGCTCGTGGATCTCCTTCGAGGAGAGCTCGGCCATCTTCGAACCGACCTTCGTCACGTTCATGTCGATGACGAACGGTTCGGTCTTCTCGGTGTAGATCCAGCCGATCGGGCCACAGCCCGTCAGACCGAGCCATCCGAGGCAAGCGAGGAGGGTTGCGGTGCGGGTCATCTCAGTCCCCGTACGCGATCACCGTGCGCTCGGCGTACAGGCCGAACAGGATCAGGAAGTTCTCGCTGTCGAGGTGGCGGATCGTCTTCAGACCGCCGTCCTTCGCGGCGGCGGCGGTGCCACCGTCGCCCCACGCGAACAGCCACAGCACGCTCTTCACCGTCGAGCGACCTTCCTTGTCGCCGAGCTGCGTCTCCATCACGTCCGTGTCGAGCGGCGCGCGAACGTTCGAGTACAGGCAGCCCGGAAGGGACGCCGCGGCGAGGACGAGGCCGAGGATCGCAGCTTTCGTACGCAGCATGGAGAACTCCTGAAGGTGTGGGCGCGGTGAGCCGTACTCGGACGTCGAGTCGTCGGCGACACCGGGCGATTCCGGTCAACGAGGGCGAAGAGCCTAATGCACAGCGACCCGTTGCGCACCAGCCAGTTCGGCGCGGCGGAAAGCCGCGTAGGATCGGGCCCGGCCGACCCAAGAACCCATGAAATGAAGAAGACGACCACGCAGAACTCGATCCACGTCCTCCTGCGATCCGTGGCCGCGGCGATGTTCGTCTCGGGTTTCGGGATCGCTTCCGAGCTCGCGGTCCCGGGCGTGGCGCGGGGCATCGACTTCCGCGACGTCGACGGCGACGGGGATCTCGACGCGCTGGTCGTCGCGAGCCTCGAACGCGACGGCATCCCCGAGCGGTCGGTTCACGTCTTCCTGCGGACCGAGCCGGGGCTTTCGCGCGAGCCGTCGCACACCATCGACGTCCCCGGCAGCGCGTTGTTCATGGACATGGCCGACATCGACGGCGACGGCGCGACGGAACTCCTCCTCGTCGATCCGACCGGACTGATCGCCGTCGAACTCGCCGCGGACGGCGCGGAGCTGGCGCGCGTTCTCGCGGTCGATTCGTTCTTCCGCGCGGTGGCGAACCCGCGGTTGCCGCGCCTCGAAGTGGCTCGCGACTTCGACCGCGACGGAACGGTCGACGTGCTGCTGCCTTCGACGACCGGCTACGCGTACTGCCACGGGCAAGGCAAGGGTCGATTCGCATCGGCGGTCGCGATCCACGCCGACGCACGACACGGGGTGCGAAGCGGCGAGAACGTCTTCTTCCGCGCGACCGCACGTCTTGCGCGCGCCAGCGCCATCGACTGGGAAGGCGACGGCGTCGGAGACCTCGTCCTCGCGTTCGAAGAGAAACTGATGCGCGTCGTCCTGTCGCCGGGTGGAGCACCGACCGCCGCGACGTTGTTGCTCGACCTGACGCGCGTGCTGGCGCAGGAGGACAAGGACGCGCAGGGACTGGTGCAGACCGCGGCGACGCTGCGCGACGTCGACCGCGACGGCGCGTGCGATCTCCTGCTGACGCGCCGCGCCGCACGCACGAACCTGCTGGCCGGCGTCAACACGCGCACGCTGCTGTTCCTCGCATCCGACCTGAACGGCGACGGCGGAGCGAAGCCGCGTCAGGCGATTCGCACCGAAGGGCTGTCGACGCGGCCGATCTTCGCGGACTTCGATCGCGACGGCGCCGACGACCTCGTGCTCTGCACCGTGAAGGCCGACGCGCTCAGCAAGCTGAAGGAGCAGATCCTCGATCAAGCCGACGTGACCCTGCTCGTGTTCCCGTTCGATCGGGACGAGCGGCGGTTCGCGAGCGAGCCGATCGCGTCGGAGTCGTTGGTGATGCCGACGTCGGCGCTGCTCGACTTCGGCGCGGCCGCGTACGTCACGTTCACCGCGGACTACGACGCCGACGGTCGCCCGGACTTCGCGTCGTACGACGCACGCTCGAAACGATTGACGATCCGGCGCGGCATCTCGAAGAGCGGCTTGTTCTCGTCGACGCCGATCGCGTTCGACGACGATCCGTTCTTCGAAGCGACGATCGAACTTCCCGGGCCGTTC
>JAEUIB010000254.1 GCA_016795255.1 Planctomycetota bacterium | reverse complement strand
GATCGTGGCCAACAGACCGGGTGACGGATCCGCGATCCCGCGGTCCTGCGTCGCGAGCCACGTTTGTTGCACGACGTCGTCGGCGAGATCGCCGTCGCACAGCACGGAGCGAGCCACCCCCCGCACGAACGCACGGTGGCTCAGCAGCGTCGCGTAGGGATCGTCGGCGGTCGTCATGGCGAGGAAGTGAACAGCGCCGCGCGCGGATCGGGTTCATCCGAATCGGGAGCGGCTCGACCTCGATATCGTGCCCGGCACCGATCGGTCCCGTACGAGGCGCTTCCCGATGTCCGCCGCCGCCGACCCACGCACTCCGGCCCGCCGCTTCGGAATCGGCTGCGGGCTCGTGGCCGTGGCGGTCGCGTCGGCGAGCTTCGCGATGCGACCGGACTTCGTGGCGGCCCGCGTCAGCTCCGACGGGTCGTTGCAGCCGTACACGCTCGAGTGGCTCGCGACCTACCGCACGATCGCGATCGTCGGCGCCGTCCTGATCGCGGGGATCGGGATCGCGAGTTTCGCTGGCGCGGCCGGACTCGGTCCGGCGATCGCTCGGCGCGGCGCGCTGCTGCGCAAGCTCGGCGTGGCCGCGGTCGCGACGGGACTCGCGCTGCTCGGGCTCGAGTTCGCACTGCGCGCCGTCGAATCCCGCGACGACGTCGTCCGCGAGCGCCACGACTTCGAAGCCGCCGCGCGCGAGTTCATGCGCCGCGTCCAGCCGCAGTTGAACGCCGACGGGTTCCGCGACGACGCGTTCGATCGGCCACGAGCCGACGGCGAGCGCCGCGTGCTGGTGATCGGCGATTCGTTCGCGTTCGGGTTCGGCATCGACGACCGCTCGCGCACGTTCCCCGCCGCGCTCGAAGCCGAACTCAGCGTCACGCAGCCGACCGACGTGTTCAACGCCGGCGTGCCCGGCGCGGACTGTCGCCGCGAACTCGACGTGCTCGGCGCGACGATCGACCGCGTGGATCCCGATCTCGTGCTGATCGCGTGGTACGTCAACGACGCCGAGTCGAACGAGTGCAAGCAGGAGTACGTCCAGCAGAGCCGCTTGATCCCGCTGGTGTCGGACGTGCTGTTGCGTCACAGCGCGCTGTGGCGGAGGCTCGAACCCGCGCTCGTCGCGCTGTGCGTCCGCTGCGGCGCGAAAGCGTCGTACCTCGACCATCTGCGGCGACTGCACGACGTGCCGTCCGGCGCGCACTGGTCGCAGCGCGAAGCGTTCACGGCGATGCTCGAGCGCGCGGGTCGCGACGGTCGCCGCGTCGCGGTGCTGTTGTTCCCGCTGGTCGAGGCGTTCGGCGATCATCCGCTCGCCGAGGTCCACGCGCTGCTGCGGACCACGTGCGCGCAGTCGGGCGTGCCGTGCTGCGATCTCTACGACGCGCTCCGCCACGAAACCGCCGAGTCCTTGCAGACGAGCGCCCTCGACCATCACCTGAACGAAAAGGGATGCGCACTCGCGGCGCGCGCGGCGGCGAGCTTCATCCACGAAGCCATGCTGCTTTCCCCCGCCGCCGAGCGCTGACCCTAAATCGAAGTTCACGATTCTGTCACGGCTGCGGCCGGCTGCGAACCGCGCAGGCTTCGTCGAACCGGCTCCCCGACTCTTTCCATTGAGTCGCATCGCCGATTCTCCTCGCCTGCGCACTTCTCGCTCGGCCTCGCGGCATAACAGAATCGTGAACTTCGATTTGGGTGGGTTCGGCCGTGAACGCCTCGTGACGGCGTCGTGACGGCGCGGTGATGGCGTCGGGGTCCGCCCCGACTTCTTCATGGCCACCGACACGGCCTCCGAACGAACTCGGCGGAATTCACGCGTGACGCGACGCAGCGCTTCCGGATGGAGCCCTTCTTGCCCATCCCCCGGAGCCCCCCATGCGCACGTCCGACGTCCGGAAAGAGATCGCCCTTTCGCTCGCACTCGTGCTCGGCCTATCGACCCGCGCCGTCGCCGCAGGCGACTTCAACGGGGACGGTTACGACGACCTCATCGTCGGCGCGCCCTACGAGACCATCGGATCCGCGGTCGAGGCCGGCAGCGCGTTCGTCATGTACGGATCGGCGACCGGGATCGCGACGACCCCGGCGAGCACGTTCATCCTGTCGCTGATCGGTCTCACCGAAGCGACGGGGGACCGCCTGGGCACGAGCATCGCCGTCGGCAACTTCGACGGCGATGCCTACGACGACGCGGCGATCGGAGTCCCGGGCCGCGAGGTCGCGGGGAAGTCGCGCGCGGGAATGGTGGTCGTGCTGCGCGGGTCGGCGGTCGGACTGACCACCGCCGGCGTCAAGGTGTTCCACCAGAACACGAAGGGCATCAAGGACAAGGTCGAGGCCGACGCGAAGGCCCAGCCGACGCAGAGTTTCGAGGTCTTCGGGACCACGATGTGCTGCGGGGACTTCGACGGCAACGGGTACGACGACCTCGCGATCGGAGTGATCGAGTCGGTGAAATCCGGCAAGAGCGTCGCTCTGGGCGCCGGCGCGGTCCATGCGATCTACGGGTCCAAGTTCGGTCTACGCGCCAAGCGCAACCAACTGTGGCACCTCGGCTCGAAGGGCATTCCCGGCGATCTCCAGTCAGGGGCGGGATGGGGACTGCGCATGACCTGCGGTGACTTCGACGGCGACGGCGCCGACGACCTGGTCGTCGGGTCGGATCACTACCTCGTCGACGCCGACTCCGAGGGTGCGTTCTCCGTGATCTACGGCAAGGCGAAGAAGGGTCTGCATCGCTCGCGCGCGCAGTGGTTCGACGAAGCCGCGATCGGCGGACCGAGCACCGGGAACTACACCGCGTTCACGTACGCACTCGCGGCCGGTGATCTCAACGGCGATGGGCGCGACGATCTCGCGATCGGCAGTCCGGGCGTGGCGCTGAACGGACACCCGTTGTGCGGACAGTTCTACGTGATGACGTCGACGCCGACGGGACTGGACGCGAGCGCGACGAGCGTGTGGAACCGAACGCAGTTCTTCGTCAACGGCACGACGCAGACGAGCCTGTACTTCGGAAAGGAACTGGTCTGCGGGGACTTCGACGACGACACCTTCGACGATCTCGCCGTCGGCGTCCCCGGGCAGAACTCCGGCGCGATCTCGGGTTGCGGCGCCGTGCAGATCTTCCCCGGCACCGCGAACGGCATCTCGGCGCTCGTCGACACGATCGTCGACCAGGACACGGGCAGCATCCCCGACACCAACGAGGTCGCGGACCAATTCGGCGGGACGCTCGCGACCGGCGACTTCGACGGGAACGGACTGCCCGACCTCGCGTGCGGAATGCCGTTCCAGGACATCAGCGGAGCGAGCTCGGCCGGCGCCCTGCTGGTCCTGAGTGGATCTCCGTCCGGCATCGCGACGAATACCGGCTGGTTCGTCCACGAGGGCTCGCCGGTCATCGGCGGAGCCCCCGCCGCCTCCGAGCAGTTCGGCGAAGTCCTCGGGAAATGACGGCCTGCCGCGCGCCGCGGCGCTCGATCAGTGATCGCGTTCGAGCGCTGCAGGCGCAGCTGCGGCCGCCGCGGCCGCCTTGTCGCGCTGCTCTTCCCAGTACGACGGCTGGCCGAGCAGCTTGCGCGCGAGGTCGTGCCCGAGGCAGACCGTCAGCGCCATGTTGTTGTAGTAGAACTGCCCCGTTCGGCCGACGGCGGCCAAATTCGGCACCGCACGGACCTTGTCCCACAGCACGTTCAGGCGCGCCAGGTAGTCGATCGGATACACCGGGTACGCGTCCTTCGCGACGCGGACCTTCACCGACTCGACGTCTTCGCGCTTCATGTGCTTCAGCTTGACGAGGCCGTCGACGACCTTCGTCTCGAGGTCCTTGCGGTCGATGTCCTCGAGCCCCTGGGGCGGCGAGTACTCCGCGCAGACCGAGTCCTTGCCGGCCGGCGCCAGCGACTTCACCGCGCGCGTCGGGAAGTACAGGCGGTTGAAGATCAGGTCCGGCTCGCCGTAGTACGTGTAGAGGAAGTCGGCGTTCGTGATCGGCTTCTTCGTCGTCACGTAGACCAGCGCGATCGACAGGTAGTCGACCTTCGCGCGCGGCACAGCGAGACAGTCCGCGAGTTCGTGGATCGATCCGGTCCAGACGACGTGGTCGGGCTCGTCGATCGCTCCGCTGCCCCATTCGACGCGCGTGATGCGACCGCTGGCGTCGCGCGTGAACTTCGTGAGGCCCGAGTTCGTGATCAGCGTGCCGCCGAGGCGCAGGTACTCGTCCTTGATGCCCTCCGCGATCATGCCGATGCCGCCGTGCGGGTACATGACGCGCGGCATGTTCTTCGATCGCAGGTTCAGCCACATCTTGTAGGCGATGTCGATCGACTTGATCAGCTTCTTCTTCAGCGTCGGCGGCGCCGGCTTCGCGGCCATGCGCTGACCGGCGACCTTCGACAGGTAGCGGTCCTGCCCGGTGTCGATCTCGTTCGCGATCGTCCGGCGCGCGAGGATCCACCAGTCGCGGTGCAGCTCGCCGCCCTTGATCGCCGGCAGCTTCTTCTCGATGTACGGCCCGAAGAACGTGTCGTACATCGACTGGCCGTACAGGAACTTCGTGAAGCCCTGGAAGTCCTGCTCGGTCGGATGCTCGCTCTTCACGAGCTTCTTGAAGTTGTGAAGCATCGCCGCGGGCGGCAGCTTGAACAGCGACCCGACCGTCGGCGGCCACGCGATCTCGCGGCCCTTGAAGTGCGCGCTGATGCGGAAGTCGATCTCGTCCTTCGGTCCGCGCACGAGCTTGCGCGCGTAGTCCGACACGTCGGGACGCACGTTCAAGAAGAAGTAGTGCGGACCGACGTCGAAGACGAAGCCGTCGTCGACGAACGAACGCGCGAGGCCGCCGACGCGGTCGCGGCGTTCGATCAGGGTCACATCGTGTCCGGCGGCGGCGAGGCGTTCAGCGGTCGTCAGGCCACAGAGTCCGGCGCCGACGACGACGTAGCGTTTGCGGGTCAGGATCAGGCTCCTTCGTTTTCGAGAACGAGATCGTCGCCGCCCCCCACGCGCTTCGCCTTCTTGCGATCGTTCTCGTCGAGCAAGCGCTTGCGCAACCGGATCGAGTCCGGCGTCACCTCGACGAGTTCGTCGTCGTCGATGTACTCGAGCGCTTCTTCGAGTGCGAACACACGGGGCGGGGCGAGACGTACGTTCTTTTCGGCACCCGCCGACCGCATGTTGGTGAGTTTTTTCTCGCGACCCACGTTGATCGTCAGGTCGCCCGGCTTGCAGTGCTCGCCGACGATCTGGCCGACGTAGACCTCGTCCTGCGGCCCGACGAAGAACATGCCGCGGTCCTGCAGGCCTTCGAGCGCGTAGAACGTGACCGGGTGCGACTCCATCGAGATCAGCGCGCCGTTGATGCGGTGCGGGATGGAGCCCTTGAAGAACTCGTACTGATAGAAGCTGTGG
>JAEUIB010000226.1 GCA_016795255.1 Planctomycetota bacterium | reverse complement strand
GTCGCGTGCTGTCGTACCTCGAGGTCCGCGACCTGCCGCAAGTGCGCGTCGACATCCGCGTGTTCGAAGTGAACCGCACCGACCTGATCCGCTACGCGCCTGATTTCGCGGTGCTGTTGTCCGACTTCGATCAAGGCGGCTTCAACCCCGCCGGCGTCGCCGGAGCGGTCCAGGGCAACGCGGCCGCGCGCGTCGGCGCGTCGGGGACGGACGTGCAGCAAGTGTTCGGCTTCCTCGCCGACGGGTTCTCGTCGCAACTGCAGATCGGCGGCTCGAAGGGCGCCGTCGACGTCGCGTTCAGCTTGCTGCAAGCGCGTGGCCTCGCGCGCAGCCTGTCGAGCCCGAACCTGACGGTGCTGTCCGGCGAGCGCGCCGAATTCCTCGTCGGCGGCGAGATCCCGATCCCGGTCGCGTTCGCGACGGCGTTCGGCAACTCGGGCGGTACGGCGACGAACACTCCGGGCGTGTTCAACTCGGTCGAGTTCCGCGAGTTCGGCGTCCAACTGAGCGTTCGCCCGCTGGTCGATGGTCACGACTTCATCACGCTCGACGTGACGTCGCAGATCGCTCGGCCGGACGACGCGCTGACGACGTTGGTGCGCGAATCGACCGGCACGGATCCGCTGACGACCGCGTTCCAGAGCCGCGCGTTGTCGACCAGCACGCGCCTCGAGGACGGACAGGTGCTGCTGATCGGCGGCCTGACCGACCGCAAGTCCGGCGACGACACGACGCGCACGCCGTGGCTCGCGGACCTGCCGGTGCTCGGCTGGCTGTTCCAGCGCTACTCGATGAGCGACCAGGACCTCGAACTCGTCGTCATGGTCCATCCGGTGATCCTGCGCACGCAGGATCCGTCCGTGCGGCTGTGGCAGTTCCCGAGCGTCGATCCTCTCGCCCGCGAGGGCTCGGAGGATTCTCCGTGATTTCCCGCGAACTCCCGTCGGCCGAGCGGCATTGGTCCCGCGGGCGGACGGTGGCTTCGCACTCGTTCGATCCCGATCGTTCAACCGTTCCCGAACGCTCGATCCTTCCTTCGTTCCGAATCAGTTTTCCCCAGTCGCTTTCCCCATTCGCCTTCACAGGAGAAATGCCCATGGTTCGTAAGCCCTCGATGCGTCGTCAGCGTGGTGCGGCCCTCGTCGAATACGGACTGCTGATCGCCGGCGTCGCGCTGGTCGCGATCGCGGCCGTCTCGGTCCTCGGCCACAAGACGAGCGACCTCGTCGCGTCGGTCGCCACGGTGCTGCCGGGCGCGCACGACGACGACAACAACCCGATCGTCAGCGGCAAGCTCGTCGAGACCGCGACGAACGCGAACGGCGCGATCGGCGTCGACGCGGCCGGCATCGTCACGAACGCCGGCACGCCGCGCCTCGCCAACAACCTGGGCATCGCGGGCACCGACCTCGCGAACCTCGTCCAGGAGCCGTGATCCGTTCCGCTCCCGCGCCGCGCGGCCCGATCGGTCGCGCGGCGCGTGGGCGCTCTTCACGGTGCACATGATCCAACCGTCCACGTCCGTTCCACGCGGTCTCCCGCACAGCCAGCGCGGCTCGATCCTGATCGAGTTCGCGCTCGTCGCGTTGTTGCTGTACCTGCTGCTCGCGGCGACCGTGGAGTTGGGCAAGGCGGTGTACTCGGCGCAGGCCGCGCAGAACGCGGCACGCGTCGCGGCGCGCGAGCTCGCGCTCGCCCCGCTGCCGCCGCAGGCGACGTTCGACGAAGCGCTGGCGACGGTGTTCGATCCCGCGCTGCTGTTCGTCGACCTCGACGCGACGACCGTCGACGCGGCGTTCGCGAACGCACCGCCGCTGAACCACGCGCTGAAGCCGTTGATGGTGTTCGATCGCGTGACGATCGGCGGCGCGACGCGCGAAGTCCTGCGGTATCCCGGCGCGGTCTGGGTGACGTCGGGCGGAGCCAACACCGTGAAGGTGCCGCTCGTCGTCGATCGCGACGCCGACGGCGTCGAGACGATCGAACTGCGCGACGTGGTCGAAGCGATCCCCGGCATCCAGTACGCCGTCGATCCGAGCGCGCCGAGCACGAGCGGCATCGCCGGCGTCCGCGTCCACGTCCCGTTCCAAGCGGCGGCGTTGTCCGGCTTCCAAGCGAACGCCGCAGGACCGTTCGAGCCGAACCTCGACGGCGCGATCGTCGCGAACGACGGCGGCGTGAACGTCGTCTCGGCGCCGAGCGACGGCGCGCTGGCCGGCGCCGACTCCGAACTGCCGGTCAACGCCGGGCCCTACGGGCTCGGCCGATTGTTCGCGCTCGGCAAGGAAGTCCGTCCGTTCCGCAAGCTCATCACCGGTCAGTCCCTGTTCCGCCGCGAAGTGTTCGCCGGTCCATGAACCGTTTCCACGTTCGCTCGCCCGAATCTCGCTTCGCCCGATGCCCGCGGAGATCCCGATGTCACCCGTGAATCCTCGTCGTTCGCGCTCGCCGTCGTTCGGCGGCGGCGCATGGTTGTGGCTCGGCGTCGGCGCCGTCGTCCTCGTGCTCGGAACGTGGGCCGCCGTCGAAGGCGGGATCCCCGCAGCCTGGGCTCGCTTGCCCGGGTTCGAGCGCTTCGCGCACGCGAAGGAGAGCGCGCCGGCCGGCACGATCGCGGTGCCGGTCACCGCGCGCGCGATCAAGGCGTACTCGCGCATCACGCGCGACGACGTGTGGGACCCGACGACCAATCGGATCACCGTCGTGCATCTCGACGCCAGCAAGCTCGGCGCCGACGTCGTCACCGACTTCGCGAAGGTGCGTGGTCGCGTGCTCGCGAAGGACAAGGCGGCCGGTTACGTGTTCAGCGAAGGGGACTTCCTGCCCGAAGGCACGCGCGCCGGATTGGTCGCGGGGATCCCGGCCGGCAAGCGCGGCGTGCGCGTCGAGCTCGAGAAGGTGCCGGGCCTGTACGGGCTCAACCCGGGCGATCGCTTCGACCTGATGGCGACGCTGCCGATCGACACCGCGAAGGCGCAACAGCAACTGCAGCAGCTCGGCGGCGTCGTCGGCCGCACGGCGGCGCTGACGCAAGGACTCGCCGGCGCCAAGCAGGCGAGCGTGCGCTGCGTCGTCCAGAGCGGCGTCGTCGTGTCGGGCGTCGAAGCGCGCAACGTGCCGTACACGATCAGCACGCTGACGCAGGGCACGCAGGTGAAGTCGCGCCCGGTCCAGGAAGTCGTGATCGCAGTCGCTCCGGACGAGGTCGCTGCGTTGGAGCAAGCGCTCGCGATCGAAGCGTCGATCTCGTGCGTGCCACGCTCCGGCCGGCCCGACGATCCGGCCGAGTCGCGGACGCCCGAGCGCGCGGCGGACTCACCGTTCTCCCTCGCCGGCGAGGGCGGTGCGCTGCGATTCGTCGAGACGATCAAGGGCACCACGCGCGAGGTCGTTCCGGTGCAGACACCGGCACCCGCGTCCGGGAAGGCCTCGGAGCATCGATGACGCGTTCGACGATCGACCGAGTTCGTCCACGACGGGATCGCGGCGCCGTGCTGGTGCTCGCGATCCTGTTGGCGTTCTCGGTGTTCGCGATGGCGGCGGTCGTCGTCGATCTCGGTCTCGCGAGTCTCGAGCAGCAGCGCATGCAAGACGCGGCGGACGCCGCGGCGCTCGAAGGCCTCCGCAGCGGGCGAAGCGATGGAGCCGTGTTCGCGGCGGCGGCGATGAGTGCGTTCTCGGACTCCGCACCCGACGCCGAGATCCAGGTCGAGGGCGGCGTCGGTACGTGGTCGGCGAACGGGTCGCTCGCGCTCTCCGACCGCTGGATCCCCGCGATGGCGGCGAACGTCGCCGATGCACCGCACGGCGATTTCGTCGGCGGCACGTACCTCGCGAACGCTCCGCACGTCGAGCGCTCCGACTACGCGCGCGACGACTTCGC
>JAEUIB010000212.1 GCA_016795255.1 Planctomycetota bacterium | reverse complement strand
CCGGGGGTGCCGTCGGCGGAGCGGTCGTCGTGGTCGGTGGCGCCGCGGGCGGCTCGTGACTCCGGGTCGCGAGGTACGCGACCAGGCCGACCAGCGCGCAGCCGGCGAAGATCGCGACGTAGCCCATCGGCGGGATGCCGTACGCCTTCGCTTGGGGCGCGCGGAGGGCGAGCGCTTCGAACCGTTCGCCGCACTTCTGGCACTTCAGGACCTTGTTGGTCTTGTCGAGGCCGACCTTGTACCGGGTGTGGCACGACGAGCATTGGACGACGGGCATCGACGGAACTCCGGAAGGAACCGCGCGCGCGACCGTTCCGGCGACGAGGCGCGGATTGGCGAGGCGGACGGCCGAAGACTATCATTCGGCCGTCCTTCGGCCGTGGCCCGGATCGGCCGAAGGCGAGAATCGGAGACTGCGCGATGACCGCTCGACTTGGTTCGTTCGCGACGTGGTTCGTCGGAGTCGTCGCCGTCGCTGCGGCCGTGGCGGGCGGCGGCGTTGCCGAGGCTGGCTCGGGCAAGTCCGACAAGCCGGTCTTCGCCAAGCCACCGACCCCAGCGCCGTCGAGCGCACCCGCCGCGTCGACCCCGAACGTCGGCCGCGGATTCGGCGGCACGCACACCAATCGACCGCTGTCGGCGATCGGCACGGGTCGCCCCTTGGCGCCGACGGGCAGCGGCCGTCCGCTGGCACCGATCGGCCGCGATCGCGGCCTCGCACGGATCGGCACCGACCGACCGCTGGCTCCGATCGGCGGCGGCGGACCGGATGCCGTCGGACCGCCCCCGGTCACGGAGCCCACGTTCCCGGGACATCACCCGGGGAACGGTCATGGCCACGGGCGCACGATCCTCGTCGTCGAGCCGCAGCCGAAGGACGGAGTCGGCCTCGACGTCGTCGCTCCGGATTCGGGCGACTCCGCGCCGTTCGTCGAGCCGTCGTTGCCCGGCGATCCTGGACTCGAACCCACGTCGCAGTCCACCGTCGTCGAGCCGTTCGTCGACCCGATCAAGCTCGAGATGGCCGAGCGGCTGCGCGCCGAGGGCCACGTGCAGTTCCTGCGCGGGGAGTTCCACCTCGCCGAGGCGAGCCTGCAGAGCGCCGTCGACCTGGTGCCGACGATGAACGACGCGCGGTTCGAGCTCGCGTTCTCGCTGCTCGCCAATGGTCGAGTCAATTCGGCGGCGAAGGAGTTCATCGCCGCCGAGGCGCACGACCCGCTGCCGTTCAAGTCCGCGCTCGACGCGCGCGCCGCGGTGGGCAGCCAGCAGACGTTCGACACGTGCTTGCAGCGCGCCGAGGCGTATCACGCCGCGTACCCGATGGACTCGGATGCGCTGTTCGTCCACGCGCTGATGCGATGGTGGGGTGGCAAGTCCCGTGAGGCCGGCCTCGACCTGGCGTCGCTGGCCGGAGCCGATCCGGCGTACTCGGGCCTGAAGGCGGGTTTCGTCGGGTCCGCGCTCGACGAGGCGCTGAAGCCGCAGTGAGTTCGAACGCACCGGGTTCCGGCGGCGGCGGTCGCGAGCGCACCGCCGGTGCGAGCGCCTTTCGACTCGTCTCCGAGTTCCAGCCGACCGGCGATCAACCCGCCGCGATCCGTGGCCTCGTCGACGGCGTGCTGCGCGGCGAGAAGCACCAGACGCTGCTCGGCGTCACCGGCTCGGGCAAGACGTTCACGATCGCGAACCTCGTCCAGCAGGTGAACAAGCCGACGCTGGTGATGGCGCACAACAAGATCCTCGCGGCGCAGCTCTACTCCGAGTTCCGCGAGCTGTTCCCGCACAACGCCGTCGAGTACTTCGTCAGCTACTACGACTACTACCAGCC
>JAEUIB010000211.1 GCA_016795255.1 Planctomycetota bacterium | reverse complement strand
TCCCCGTGCCTGTCCCTCACCTGTCCCCGGTGCCCGTGACGAGCGCGCCGACCTCGGCGGTGACCTGGCCGATCGCCTTGCCCATGGCCTGCGCCATCGTCGCCGGATCGTCGTCGTCGATCGCGACGCGGGCGCTCTTCGTGCTCTGACGCATCGTCCCGTCCGGCCCGCCCCACGTCACGACGACCGCGACGTGCGCTTCGTGCTGCGGCGCGAGCACTTCCTCGAAGTGCGCGAGCTCGACCTCGACGGCGACGTCGGCCTTGCCGTCGACGCGCACGCAGCCGAGACGCTCGAACAGCTCACGCTCGAGCGCGCGCTGCATCACGTGCGACGGCTTCTCGAGCCATTGGCGATCGTCGTAGCGCCCCCACTCGGTCGCCGATCGTTGCCAGACGATCGCCTCGTCGAGGTACGCCGCCGAACTCAGTCGATCGAGACGGACCCGGAGCCCCGGCATCCGCGACTCGGTCGCGGCGTCGGTCGGGATCGCCGGGACGAACGTCCGCACTTCGATCACCGCCGGTTTCGACAAGCACCCGCCGCACGCCAACGCGCCGAGCACGGCCAGCCATCGCAGTTTCACTTCGAGTCCTCCTTCGACGCGGGCTTCGCTTCGCGGCCATGGATGACGCTCGACGGGTCCTTGCGCAGCGTGTCGGACAAGTTGCGCACGGAGTCCAGCGTGTCGCGCATGCGTTCGAGCGTGAGTTCGAGATCGTCGGACAACGTCGCGAAGCGGTCGGACGCCGCCGAGATGCGCTCGGCGGAATCGCGCAGCGCCGCCGTCGTCGCGCCGACCTGCGCGTCGCGCAGCGCTTGCTCGACCGTCAGCGACAGCGCGTCGACGCGGCGCACCGTCGTCTGGAACAGGCCGTCCTTCGCATCGACGGCGTCGAGGATGCGACGCATCGTGTCCAGCGACGTCCGCGCGTCGGTCAGCAGCGCGCGGACCGAGCCTTGGATCCCGTCGAGATCGAGCTCGGCGAGCCGCTTCTCGGCGGTCGTCAGCAGCTTGTTGCCGTTCTCGAGGACGGCGCGGCCGCGCTGCAGCACCTCGCGCGTCTCGGCCGGGATCTTCTCGTCCGAGATCTGCTGGACCACGCCGTTCGTCTGGCGCAGCAAGACCATCAATTCGTCGCCGGCTTGCGGCAGGCGTTCGAGCACGTCTTGCAGCGCGTCCTCGACCGACTTCAGCGTGGACGGCGCCGCGGGCAGGTAGTTCCACGCGGTCGCGAACGGCAGCGGCGGCGCCGGGAACTTGTCGGGGTCGAACACGTCGATCAGCAGGAACTTCAAGCCGGTGATGCCCGCCGACGCGATCTGCGCGCGCAGGTCGGGCAACAAGAACTGGCCTTGGCCCGCGCCGAACTCGCCGAGCCCTGACACGCCGAGGCGCTCGATCTCGTCGCGGAAGAACTCGCTGTGGACCTCGATGTGGCGCTGGTCCTGCGCGACGCCGACGCTCGTCACGGTGCCGATCTTCACGCCGCGGAACTTCACCGGCGCGCCCGGATCGAGCCCCTGGACCGACTCGTCGAAGTACGTGACGGCCGCGATCGTCTCGCGCGAGTACGCGCGCGCGCCGAGCCAGAACAGCGTCGCCAACGCGAACGTCGCGCTGGCCACGACGAACAGGCCGAGCTTCCAGCGGTTGGTGGTGGTCGCGCTCATCCGAGGTCTCCGGGTCGAACCCTCATGCCGCACCGCTGCGCGTGGATTGGCGATTGAAGAAGCGCAGCACGCGCGGATCGGTGCTGTGGTCGCGCAACTGCCGCGGATCGCCGCGGGCGATGATCCCCTTCGCTTCGCGGTCGAGCATGATGCAGTTGCGCGCGATCTTGAAGATGCTCTGCAGCTCGTGCGTGACGATCACCGTCGTCATGCCGAGGCTTTCGTTCAGCGTGACGATCGTCTCGTCGAGTTCGACGGCGCTGATCGGGTCGAGGCCCGCGGACGGCTCGTCGAGGAACAACAGCGGCGGATCGAGCGCCAGCGCGCGCGCGATGCCGGCTCGCTTCTTCATGCCGCCGGAGATCTCGTTCGGCAGGTGGTTCTCGTAGCCGTCGAGGCCGACGATCTTCAGCTTCGAGCGCACGACGACGTCGATCGCTTGCGGCTCGAGCGCGGTCCACGTCTGCAGCGGCAGCGCGACGTTCTCCCACAGCGTCATCGAGCCGAACAGGCCGCCCGACTGGAACATCACGCCGAACCGCGGCGGCGCGCCGACCTCGGCGAAGTGCGTGACGCCCTCGATGTCGATCGTGCCGCGCAGCGGGCGCTCGAGGCCGACGAGGTTGCGCAACAGCGTGGACTTGCCGCAACCCGAGCCGCCGAGGATCACGAACACGTCGCCGCGCGGGACCTCGAACTCGAGGCCTTGCATCAGCACGCGCGTGCCGTACCCGATGGCGAGGTCCTTCACGCGGATCACGTCAGACTCCGAACACTTGGAACAGCGAGGTGAAGATCGCCTCGAGGACGACGACCCAGAAGATGATCGTGACGACGGCCGACGTCGTCGAGCGGCCGACGCCTTCCGCGCCGCCCTGCGTCGCGAGGCCGCGACGGCACGCGATCACGGCGATGGCGAGGCCGAAGAACAAGCTCTTCACGAGGCCGGTGCCGACGTGGCGCAGCTCGAGCGCGATGCGCGTGCGATCGAGGTAGTTGTCGGGCGACAGGTCGAGGCTCGTGATGCCGACGATCATGCCGCCGAACACGCCGGCGACGTCGGCGAACAACGCGAGCAGCGGCACGGCGATGCACAGCGCCAGCACGCGCGGCAGCACGAGGAAACCGACGGGGTCGAGGCCGATCGTGCGGATGGCGTCGACTTCTTCGGAGACCTTCATCGTGCCGAGCTCGGCGGCGAACGCGGCGCCCGAGCGGCCGGCGACGATGATCGCCGTCATCAGCGGGCCGATCGAGCGCGTGACGACGATGCCGACGAGGTCGGCGATGTAGATGTTGCCGCCGTACTGCTCGAGCTGGATCGCGCCCTGGATGCCGAGGGTCACGCCGACCAGCAGGTTGATCAGCAGCACGATCGGCAAGCCGTCGGCGCCCGTGCGCTCGACCAGGCGACCGAGGTCGCGGCCGTTGAACGTCGACGGCTTGACGATCGCGCGCGCCGCGGACGCCGTGACGTCACCGATGTACGTGAGGTTCTCGGCGAAGCGCGAGCCGATCAGCGCCGCGAATTGACCGATCTGGTCGAGGATGCCGATGCGGCCGGGCGGGCCTTTCAGCGTCGGCTTCGGCGGCGCGTTGCCGAGGATCGCGAGCAATCGCGAGACGCCCCCGGTCGCGCCGACGACCTCGACGCGCAGGCGGGCCGACTCGAGCTCGACCTTCAGGCCGAGCAACAGCGCCATCGAGCCGCCGTCCATCGCGCTCGCACCGGTCAGGTCGAACACGAACGGGCCGCCCGATCCGAGCATCTCCGACCGCAGCTCGCTCCACAGCGGCGCGAGCGCCGTGCTCTCGAAACGCCCGGAGAACGCAAGACGGACGGATCCGTCGCGGTCGGTGCGATCGATGCGGAAGGCGGGAGCAGTCACGATGACGTCTGGATCCGGACGGGAGCCGAAACGTCACGTTGTACCGGTCGGCGACGCAGAAAGGTGGGGACTGTCCCCGCGCCTGTCCCCGCGCCTGTCCCCGCGTCTGTCCCCGGGTCTGTCCCCGGGTCTGTCCCCCGCCTTGCCGGCTAGGCGGTCAGTCGTTCGCGAAGACCTCGATCAGGAAGGCCGTACGCGTCTCGCCCGTGCCCGGCAGCGGCAGGAGCGCCGCCGCTCCGGGTTCCAATTCGAGGACCGACTCCACCGTCGACGTCCGGAGCTTCGGAACGGCGATCGGTCCGAGTTCGGTGGCCTCGGTCGCGACGGGGTCCTCGGCCACGACGTGCTGGACGCGCACCTTCACGGCGACGGCATCCCCGCGCAGGGGAGCGACCGTCGCGTCGAGCATCGCTCCGCTCGCGAACGAGTCGATCTGCGGGACGACGATGCGACCCTGGAGCGGCAGCACGTCGTGGTGCACGCGGTAGCCCGAGACGAACTCGGTGGTCCGCGTCGCATCGACGTGTCCGCGCCGCAGCGCGCCGACGACGACGCCGGGCGCGTCGAACAGCTCGCGCACGATCGGCACGTCGGACTTCACGGTGACGCGCGGGCCGACTGGCGACGTGCCGAGCTCGTCCGCGTCGACCTCGACGAGGACCGCCTTCATGGTGAACGTCCGTTTCGTGTCCTGACGTATGCGCGTCAAGTAAGCCTCGACGGCGCGCTGATCGGCGCTCGCCCCGCGAACGACCAGCGCGCCGTTCGCGCACGTGATCCGTGCGTCCGAAGACTCCGCGAGCGCCCCGCGCTCCAACACCGTGCGGAGGAACTCGAGCGCGCCGTCGTCCCGCTGCGCCGGATCGTCCGGCGTCACGAAGTCGCGGACGTCGTACAGCGCGAGCTCGGGCTCGACCGGGTCTTGCGCCCACGCCGCGCACCATGCCACGACACACCCTGCTGCGATCCAGACGTTCATCGCGTTCTCCCGAGGGTGCGGACCTCGTGCGACATCACGACGTCGCCGAGCGGTCCGCGAGTTCGAAGGGTCCACGTCGAGCCGGCGGCGGTCACCGTCCGCGTCTCGATCGTCGTGCGCGTCGCGAGTTCGACGCTCGCGCGGTACTCCAGCACCCGACCCGAGGGCCGACGCGGCGCGTCGACTCGAGCCAGCCACGTTCCGGCGCCGATCACGCACGCCATCGCGAGTCCGGTCGCGATCACGCGCCGGCGCGCGCGGTGCAACCAGGACTTCACGGTGTTCACGGGGACGCCGTAGGTCGCCGCGATCGTGCGCAACGATTCGCCGTCGCGATGCGCGCGAAGCAGGACCTCGCGCTCGCGCGTCGGCAATGTCGCGAGGGTCCGAGTGAGTTCGTCGACGTCGACCCGCTCGCGATCGCGCTCGCCGACGTCGTGCGCTCCGACGTCGAAGGACAGGTGCGAGGCCGATCCTCGCCGCGCGAGCACGACGCGCACGCCGATCTTCATCAGCCACGGCTCGAGATCGACGTCCGGCCGACAGCTCGCTCGATAGGTCCACGCCCGCAGCAGGACTTCTTGCACGACGTCGTCGGTGTCGCGTCCCGCGGCACGCCGGACGAATGCACGCAGCGATGGCACCGCGGCCGCCAGCCGCAGCTCGAACTCGGAATCGACGGTTTCGCGGACGGGCGAGTGCATGAGCACCGCGGACTATCCCACCGAGGGGTCGTCGGTTGCAGCCGAGCCGGAAAAAGGGCCAGCCCCCGTTCGAGTCCGCACGCCGCGACGGGCTGGCTCGAGGCTTCGGCGCGGGAAGCGAACGCGACCGAATGGTCGATCCAAGGCATCCGTCGCGCTGAATCGCCTGGAAGAGCCCGACGGAGAAAAGGGGTCAGCCCCCGTGCGTTCTCGCACGGGGGCTGACCCCTTTTGCGGGTCGTTCAGTGGGCGCGACGGACCGCGAACGCGACTCGGTCGAGTTCGTCGGGGGCGTCGAGCATGCGCAGATGCTGCTCGTCGTAGTCGCGGGACGCGATGCGACGCTCGAGCTCGGCGAGTTCGGCGGCGGCGGCCTCGCTCGCCTGCGGCCACGTCGACCAGATCGCGTCGAGCCGCGCGTCGCCGGCCGACAACCCTGCGCTCGGGTCCACGGCGACGACGTCACAGCCGGCCGCTCCGACCGCCGCGACCACCTCGGCGCGCGTCGGCAACAGCGGCAACGGCCCGGTCACGCGATCGAGGACCGCCAGTCCGTGCGACCCTCTCGCGTCCGCATGCGCACACGCGGCGACGAACCGCGGGAACAACCGGCCCGCCGCCCGCACGAGCTCATCGCGACCGTGTGCGATCTGCGCGAGGACGCGCAAGCGGAGGATGCTGCGCAGCCGCGCGTGCCGCTCCGGGACGAACACGACCGCGTGGGCCTCGGATCGCAGCGCGCCGAGCACGCGCGGCAGGCGCGCGATCGGATCGTGCATCGGCGCGTCGCCGTCGGCGAACACCACGAGATCGGCCTCGCGCACGACGTCGAGATCCGTCGTCAGGCGCAGCGTCTTGCGCTGGCGCTGGAACCAGCGCGCCGTCCATTCCCCGCGCGCTTCGTCGAGCGGGATCGACCAGACCTGAGCCCCCGCGAGCGCCGCGCCGAGCGCGAGCGAGCCCATACCGTGCACGTCGACGACCTTGCGATCGCGCAGCGCGCCGAGCTCCAACCCGAGTCCCGCGAGCAATCGCCCGCAGCGTTCTTCGTGCGCACCGACGTCGATCGTCGGCAGCGGCGGCAACGCGCTCGATGGCCGCAGGGCCAACGACGACTCGAGGACGGCGACGGAGCGATCAGGCATGGTGGGAGGATCCGTCGGGATCGAACGTGGAGGTCTCATCGGCTGCAACCCGGGTCGGCTTGAGCACGATGTGCGCGCGAGCGCTACCCTCTGCCCCGTCCGTTCCAAAGCCGATCGATCCCCGAGGTCCGCATGTCATCGCACCGTCCCGTCACGTTCGCCGTCCTCGCCCTCGCGGCCTCGGCGTGCGGGATCCTACCGTCGCGCTCGAACGACGCACCGATCGCCGCCAGCGAGCGCATCCCGGCCTTGCTGTCGCGCTCGACCCGCGTGTTCGACGGCCGCACGAATCAGGAGCTCGACGGCGACCCGATGCGCGCCATCGCGCGAGCCATCTCCGGCGCCGACGTCGTGTTCCTCGGCGAGACGCACCTCGACCGCGCGACGCACGAGCTCGAACGCGCCGTCCTCGCGCTGCTGGCCGATCCGGACCTCGAGCGCCGCGGCTTCTCGCGCCGCCGCACCGTGCTCGCGATGGAGATGTTCGAACGCGACGCCCAAGCCGCGCTCGACGACTACCTCGGCGGTCGCATCGACGAGCCGACGTTCCTCGCGCGCTCGCGCCCGTGGGGCAACTACCCGTCGGACTACCGGCCCATGATCGAGGACGCGAAGGCGTTCGGCGTGCCCGTGATCGCGTCGAACATCCCCGCGATGCTGCGACGCAAACTGACGCGCGAGGGCCAAGCGGCCTACGACGCGCTGACGGCCGAAGAGAAGGCGTTCGTCCCGCGCACGCCGATCGAGAACCCGCCCGAGTACTGGGCTCGCGTCGACAACGTCACGCGCGCGCACGGTGCTCTCGGCATGCCGAGCAGTGGCGATTCGAGCCGCCTGTTCGACGGCCAGAACCTGTGGGACAACACGATGGCCGAATCGTGCGCCGACGCGCTCGACGCCCATCCCGGCGCCGTGGTGCTGCACGTGAACGGCGGCTTCCACAGCGAGCGCTGGCAGGGCACGGTCTGGCAGCTCCAGCAGCGCAAGCCGAACGCGCGCATCGTGACGATCGCGATCGAGACGTCGACCAACGTCGATGCCGTCGAGTTCGACGGCGACGAGCCGATCGCCGATCTGCGCGTCGTCGTCCACGCGCGCGCCCGCAGCGAGCAGGACGGCGCGGCCGCGGTCACGATCGCACGCGAGCACGAGTTCCGGCTGCATGTGCCCAGCGGCACGACGCCGGTCCCGCTGTTCGTGTGGATCGGCGACGACGGCGAGACGGCGCAGGACGTGATCGACTCGTGGCGACCGATCCTCGGCGACGAAGCGGCGATCCTCGCGCTCGAGCCGTCGTTCCCGTACGTCGGCGAGGACGGCATCCGCGGCGGCCGATGGTTCTTCCCGGGCTCGGCGGCGGAAGGCGGCGGACTCGCTCTCGGCGCGCTCGATGCCGCGATCACCGAGGCGTTCGACGCCGAGAACGTCGCGGGCCGCAATCGCCTCGATCCGGCGCGCCTCGTCATCGGCGGCGCGCGCTCCGGCGCGACGATGGCCGTGTTCGCGGCGCGCTACACGGACTCGCTCGCGGCGAAGTTCCTCGCGTTCGCGCCGGAGGCTCGCGACGAGTTCGGATTGATGACGCTGCCGTTGCCGTTGCGACCGCGCACCCCGGAGCGGTTGTTGATCGTCCACGACTCCGGTGAAGAGTTCTGGACCGAACTGACCGCGGACGACGAAGCGCTGCGCCTCGCGACGTCGGTCAGCGCGCTGGCGGACGATCCGGTCGCGCGCGAGTGGCTGGAGATCGGCGTCGTGCGCGCCGCGCTCGGCCTCCCGCCGGCGAGTCCGAATCCCGCCGCCGACGCGATCCTGCGCGACGCGCCGCAGCATCCGCGAGCGCTCCGCGTCGCGCGGACGCTGGCGCGCCGCGCGCGCGGTGTTGGCCTCACGACGCCGCCGTCGCTCGCGATCGACGCCGCGGCGTTCGCGGACGGCATGCGCTTGCCACGTTCGTCCGGAGCGTTCGGCGGCACCACGATCGTCGTGCTGCCCGACGACGTCGCGAACGACGTCTTCGCGCAATGGAAGGCGCTCGAGAATCCCGACGTCATCAACAAGGTGAGCCGCTTCAACCGCCTGCGCGTCGCGCGCGGGACCGGCGACGAGTCACCGAAGGCGGTCATCGAGAAGTTGCGCGCCGAGAACGCGCAGCGGCGCGACTTCCTGCTCGTGCCGGCGACGTTCTGCGCGAGCGCCGACGAGTTGCGGGCGATGCGCGATCGGCTCGGACCGCTCGCGGACGAATTGCGGCTCGAGTTCCTGCCGGGCCTCGGAGATCGCCTGCCGGTCGGCGACGCGAAGCCCGCCAACCATCCGTGATCGCGTGATCGAGGAGACCTCGCGCCCATGACGCCGACGAACGGACTGTTCGGTTCCGACGACGACGCGAAGGAGAAGGCGCCGAAGAAACAGCGCGCGCCACGGACTCCGAAGGCCACCACGGTCGACGCCGTCCTGCCGACCGCGGAGCAGCTCGACCTGTCGCATCGCTTGCCGGCCCACGTGCGCCTCGGCACGTCGTCGTGGTCGTTCCCGGGCTGGGAAGGCATCGTCTACGCGAACAAGGCGCCCGAGAAGCTGCTGTCGAACGACGGGCTGCGCGCGTACTCGCGACATCCGCTGCTGCGCACCGTCGGCATCGACCGCACGCACTACGCGCCGATCCCGAGCGCGCAGTTCGCGCAGTACGCGGAGCAAGTGCCGGACGACTTCCGCTTCCTGGTGAAGGCGCACGAGGCGTGCACGCTGTTCCAGTGGCCGACGCATCCGCGCTACGGCCAGCGCAAGGGTCAACCGAACGAGCTGTTCTGCGACGCGGCCTACGCCGCGCGCGCGGTCGTCGAGCCGGCGGTCCGCGGCCTCGGCGACAAGCTGCAGTGCTTGTTGTTCCAGATCGCGCCGCAACCGCTGAAGCCGATCGGCGGCGCCGACGCGTTCGTCGCGAAGCTGCACGCGTTCTTGTCCGCGCTGCCGAAGGGCCCGTGCTACGCGATCGAGCTGCGCAATCGCGAGTTGCTGACGCCCGACTACGCGGCCGCACTCGCGGACGCGCACGCCATCCACTGTCACACCGTGCTGCGCCGCATGCCGCCGCTGGTCGAACAGTGGTCGAAGTCGCGCAGCGCGAACGCGGCGCCGGGCGCGCCGTTGCTGATCCGCTGGATGCTGCATCGCGATCACGACTACGAATCCGCGCTCGAGCACTACGAGCCGTTCCACGAACTCGTCGACGAGGATGCGACGACGCGCGACCAGATCGCGCTGCTCGCGGTCGAGGCCGCGGCGGCCGAGCGCCCGGTGACGGTGATCGTCAACAACAAGGCCGAGGGCTCGGCGCCGCTGTCGGTGTTCAAGCTCGCGAGCCGCATCGCGGACGAATGGAAGCGCTGAGCGGGACGGGTACCGCGTCCGCCGCTGCGACGCCATGCCGCGGGCTCGGTGCGGCGTCCCGATCGCCTTGAACTTGGCAAAGCCGGCGCGAAGTCCCGAATATCGGAGTGTCGCGTCCGCTATCGCGGGTCCGCCCCTCCGGGCCATCCTCGCGTCGCGTGGGCCGACGGAGGTCGCCATGCTCGCCGCCCAAGTCGCAACGGTCTCGTCCTCGACGTTCTCGCCGACGAATCCGATCCACGCCGTGCTGCCGCTGATCGGCGGCACGCCCCTGATCGAACTGCGCATGCGCTGGCAGGGCAAGCGGCGACGCGTGTTCGCGAAGGCCGAGAGCTTGAACATGACCGGCTCGATCAAGGACCGCATGGCCGCGCACATCCTCGGCATCGCGTACGAGCGCGGCGACCTGCGTCCGCACGACGAGATCGTCGAGGCGTCGTCGGGCAACACCGCGATCGCGTTCGCGGCGATCGGCCGCGCGCTGGGCCATCCCGTGCGCATTTTCATGCCCGATTGGATGAGCGCGGAGCGCGTGAAGATCCTCGGCGCGTTCGGCGCGACGCTGTGCCCCGTGTCGCGCGCGCAGGGCGGCT
>JAEUIB010000146.1 GCA_016795255.1 Planctomycetota bacterium | reverse complement strand
CCGAGCCCAACGCGATGAAGCGTCGCAACGACGCGTTCTCGCGCGCGGTGAAGCGGCTGCGCCGCTGGGACTCGAACGTCGATCCGGCGGTGTTGTGCGGAACGCCCAAGACGTCGCGCGACGCGGTGCGCGCGCTGTGCGATCGCTTCCTCCCCGTCGCGCCGTACGCATCGACCGTGGACGAGCTGTGCCGCTTCGTCGCGCCGTACGGCGACGACGCGTTCGACCCGAACGACGAAGAGACGCGCGATCGCTTGCGCGACGCGGTCCACCTCGTGCTGAGCCTGCCCGAGTACCAACTGAACTGACCGGGTCGATCGGCCCGACGCGCGCGTTCGAAGTCGCGCGCTCGACGAAGGAGAGTCCCATGCTGCGACCGTTCGATCGACGCCGATTCTTGACGGGCTCCGTCGCCGCGGCCGCCGCCGCGTGGTGCTCGCCATCGTCGTTCGCGCGAGCTCCGCGCGCCGACACGCGCGGCCGGGTCCTCGTGATGCTGGAACTCGCCGGCGGCAACGACGGCTTGAACACGCTCGTGCCGTACCGCCGCGACGAGTACGCGGAAGCGCGGCGCGATCTGGCGTTGGGCGCGCAGGACCTGTTGCGCATCGACGACGAGGTCGGACTGCATCCGTCGCTCGTCGGCTTGAAGTCGCTGCACGACGCTGGCCGCGTCGCGTGGGTCGAAGGCGTCGGGTATCCGGATCCCGTGCGCTCGCACTTCCTGTCGATGGACGTCTGGCACGCCGGGCAGCTCGAAGGCCGTCGCGGCGGCAGTGGGTGGCTGGCGCGTCTCGTCGATCACGTCGCGCCGGACGACGACGATCCGAACCTGCTCGTCGCGCTCGGCGCGCGCGTGCCGTTCTCGTGCGAAGGCGGCGAACACCGAGCCGTCGCGTTCGCGAAGCCCGCGGACTACCGACTCGTCGCGGCCGGTGACGAGACGACGACGCTCGACTCGGCGGTGTCGTCGACGCAGGTTTCGGAGCGCGCGCGCGCCTTCTTGCGCCGCGCGTACCTCGATGCCCGTGCGTCGTCCGACGTCGTGCGCTCGGCGGTCGCGAAGTACCAGCCGTCCGCGAAGTACCCAGGAACGACGCTGGCCGCCGATCTGAGGACGGTCGCGGCGCTGATCGCCGGCGGCGTGGGGACGCGCGTGTTCTCGCTGCAGATGTCGGGCTTCGACACGCACAACGGCCAGCGCGGCCGGCAGCAGCGGTTGTTCACCGAACTCGGCGACGCGCTCGCGGCGTTCCACGCGGATCTGGACGCCGCGGGGCTCGCCGATCGCGTGCTGGTCGTCGGCTACTCCGAGTTCGGTCGCCGTGTCTCCGCGAATGCGTCCGGCGGCACCGACCACGGCGCGGCCGGGCTCGCGTTCCTGCTCGGCAGCGGCGTGAAGGGTGGGCTGTACGGTGTCCGACCCGCGATCGACCGCCTCGACGCCAACGGGGACCTGCAATTCACGACGGACTTCCGCCGGGTCTACGCGACCGCGATCGAGTCGTGGCTCGGCGCCGACACGCGAGCGGTCCTCGGGGAGTCGCACGAACCGTTGCGTTGCCTCGCGTGACGTCGGTGCCATGCATCCCGGTCGTCGCGCAAGCGGTTGACGCAGCGCGGGCGCTCCTGCAAGCTCCCGCCTCGATCCACCGCAACGGAAGCTCGCCATGGCCCTCGATCCGGAACTCCTCGACATCCTCGCGTGCCCCGAATCGAAGGCGCCGCTGATCTATTTCGAGGCCGAGGGTTTCCTGCTCTGCCCGAAGTCGCGCCTGAAGTACCCGATCCAGGACGGCATCCCGGTGATGCTGATCGACGAAGCGGAGCGTCTCGACGATGCCGCGACGGCGAAGCTCGTCGCCGACGCGAAGGCGCGGGGACTCAAGAACGCGTGAGCCCGGTCAGGCGCCGTTGCGGCGGCTGGCCGCGTCGGCCGCTTTCATGCGCTGGTACGCGGGATTGCCGACGAGCACGTAGCAGTTCGCGCACGGTTCGGGGTATTTGCCCTCGAACATCGCTTGCCGGAACGCCTGGTACTTCGGCCCGTTCCAGATCTCTTCGAACGACTGCTTGGTCGCGTCGCCCATCTTGAGTTCGTCGGGACCGCGGCAGCACGGGAACACCGCGCCGTCGGGCGAGACTTTCAAGTACGTCGTCGCCATCGAGCAGAAGCCGGGGAACAACCGCGCGATCGCGTCCGAATGACGGAGGCGCAGCTCGGCCAGCGGCGCCTTGAACGCGTCGGTGGGCGGGTTGTGGTAGTCCTTCGCCTGGAACGGCGGCCGCAGTTCCAGCGTCAGGTCGACGCAACGCGCGGCGGCGCGTTCGCGCGCGGCGTTCAGCGCCGCGGCGAGGTCGGCTTCGGAAACGTGGCCTTCCCACTTCAGGTCGTGGAACGTCGAGCTGTTCGGCAACAGCTCTTGGATGTTGCAGGCCTTGCCGCCGAGATCGGCGACGAGGTCGACGAACGCCGCGGCTTCACGGTAGTTCTTCGTCTGCAGCACGAAGTTGAACGTGACCTCGACGCCGTCCTTCAGCGCGCGCGGCAGCACGGCTTTCACGTTCGTCATCACCGGTTCCCACTTCGCGGGGACGCGGATCGCTTCGAACGTCTCTTTCGTCGCCGCGTCGAGCGAGATCCACAGCTTGTGCAGGCGGTCCTTGATCTTCTCGTAGCGCTCGATCGTCAGCAGCGTGCCGTTGCTGAACAGGTGCAGCCAGACGAGGTGCTTCTGCGCGAGCTCGGACACGAGCGTGATGTCGTTCAGCAGCGGCTCGGAGTTGGCGGACGGCGTCCAATGCAGCGTCCACGGCAGCACGTCGTCGAGGAACTTCACGCCGACGGCTTCGTCGAGCACCCAATTGGGCTCGTCGTCCGACTTCGCGCACATCACGCACTTCAAGTTGCAGAGGTTGTTGAAGCTGAACTCGAGGCGCGTGGGCCGACTCTTCCAGACGGTCGACCGCGTCGCGAGGTCCGCGGACAGCAGGACCTCGTTGTCGAGTTCACGGTCGATCTTGGATTGGGTCGGGTCGGACATGGAAACCACGGATAGCACGCGGGTCGGTGAAGCCGCCCGCGCGGCTCACGTCTTTTTGGCTTTCCGCTTTTCGGCCGGCTTGGGGGCCGGCGTTGAGGTCTTGGTCGCCTTGGGCTCGGCGCTGGCCTTCGATTCGGTCGCCTTGGCGTCGGCCGAACCGGTCTCGGCGGGCTTCGAATCCGAGCTCGGCGCGGAGTCCTTCTTCGCGGCCTCGCCGTAGTCCTTGCCGCGGTAGTCGGTGATGTAGAAGCCGCTGCCCTTGAAGATCAGGCCGGCGCCGGCGCCGATCAGCCGTCGGACCTTCTTCTTGCCGCACTTCTCGCACTTCGTCAGCGGCTTGTCCTTGATGCTCTGGAACGCCTCGAAGCGCGCGCCGCACGCGGAGCACTCGTAGTCGTAGGTCGGCACGGCTCAGCCCTCCTTCGCGGCGGCGGGAGCCTTCGACACGCGGACCATCGCTGCGCGCAGCAGGCGATCGTGGATCTTCCAGCCGCGCACCAACTCGTCGACGACCGTGTTGGGCGGGACGTCGCCGCGCTCGTCGGTCGCGATCGCTTCGTGGAAGTTCGGGTCGAACGGCTGGCCGAGCGTTTCCATCGGCTTGACGCCGTGATTGGCGAGCACGGAGACCAACTGGTCCTCGACCATCTTCACGCCGACCGCGAGCGGGTCGTCGGCACGTTCGGGCGGAACGCCGTCCAACGCGCGGCGCAGGTTGTCGGTGACCTGCAGCAGTTCCTTCGCGATGCGCTCGGCGGCGTACAGGCGCGCCGTCTCGATCTCGCGCAGGCCGCGCTTGCGCGCGTTGTCGGCCTCGGCGAGCGTGCGGGCGAACTTCTCGTGCGCCTCGTCGTGCTTCGCCTTCCAGTCGTTGGCGACGGTCTGCGCGTCGGCCAGACGCTTCTCGAGGTCGGCGACGATCGGATCGAGCGCGGATTCGCTCTCGAACGCGTCGTCCCGCATGTCTTCGGGTCGCTTGGACTTCGTCATGGCAGAGCCTCGATCGGGTGGAACGTCAGTCGAACAGTTCTTTGACCTTGTCTAGCCAGCCTTTTCGCTCGGGCCCGACTTGGTGTTCCTCGGTCTTCGCGAACTCGCGCAGCAGTTCCTCCTGGCGCGGCGCGAGTTTCTTCGGCACTTCGATGTTCACGCGGACGAGCAGGTCGCCGCGGCCGTGGCCGTTCACCGACGGCAGGCCGAGGCCTTTCATCCGGAACACCTTCCCGCTGTTCGTGCCGCGCGGGATCTTCAGCACGTTCTTGCCCCGCAGGCTCGGCACGTCGACGTCGGCGCCGAGGACGGCCTGCGAGAACGAGATCGGCATGTCGCAGATCAGGTCGTTCTCTTCGCGCTGGAAGATCGCGTGCTCGGCGATCTGCACGAAGCAGTAGAGGTCGCCGCGAGGGCCGCCGTTCTTGCCCGGCTCGCCTTCTCCGCTGACGCGGAGCTGCGCGCCTTCCGGCACGCCGGCGGGGATGTGGACCGTGATCTCGCGCTTCTTCGGTTGGCGACCCGAGCCGCGGCACGTGCCGCACGGGTTCTGGATGATCGTGCCTTCGCCGCGGCAGCGCGAACACGTCTGGCGGATCGCGAAGAAGCCCTGCGACACCTGCACTTGGCCGAAGCCACCGCAATCGGGGCACGTGGTCGGTTGCGAGCCCGACTTCGCGCCGCTGCCGCTGCAGGCTTCGCACAGTTCGTTGCGGCGCAACTCGATCGTCTTCTCGGCGCCGCGTTCGACTTCGTCGAGCGTCAACGTGATCTGGCACTTCAGCGAGGGTCCGCGCTCGGGTTGCGGCTTGCCGCCCCGGCGTCCGCGGCCGCCTCCGAACAGATCGTCGAACGGCGAGCCGCCGCCGCCACCGCCACCGAACACGTCGGAGAATTGGCGGAAGATGTCCTCGAAGCTCGAGAACCCGCGAGCGCCGCCGCCCATGCCCTGGCCGTCGAGAC
>JAEUIB010000127.1 GCA_016795255.1 Planctomycetota bacterium | reverse complement strand
GCTTGAACCCGAGGGAGAACTTCGGGTCGCGCTTCGCGCTCCACTCACTCGATTGAAGGCATCGGTAGATGACGGGGACGGAGGCGCGTCTGTCCCCGTCATGGGGACAGGTGCGGGGACAGTCCCGGTGGACAGACGCGGGGACAGTCCCCAATCCGCGCGGCTCGTTCCACCCCTTCGCCCTTGCCTCCGGTGCCACCGGGTTCCGCACCGCCGTCACCGTTTTCCATTGTCCCGTTCACGTTCACGTCGTCCGACCCGACCCGCGCTCCGCCCACGCGACACAAGGCACGACATGACGGGGACGGAGGCGCGTCTGTCCCCGTCATGTGCCCGTGACCGGACGCCGTCGTCGGCGGCGATCTTGTCCGGATACCCCATCCACCAGACGCGAGCTCCGCTCGCGGTACGAAAAGCAAAGCGCCCCGCGCAGTCCCGTTCAGTCCCGCGCAGTCCCGTTCAGTCCCGTTCAGTCCCGCGCAGTCCCGTTCAGTCCCGTTCAGTCCCGCGCAGTCCCGTTCAGTCCCGCGCAGTCCCGTTCACTCCCACACCCAAATCCCAACTCCACCCCTCAATCAATCTCCGGCACGAATCCACTCCCCCCCGTCAGGAACACATTCCCCGTGAACGTAAGGAACATCCCGTCGTTGCCGACATCGGTGCGGTTGTTCTTCGCGACGTTGTTCGTGCACACGGTGTTGACGCCGTTGTTCTCGATGCCCTCCGCGCCGTTGCCCGTGACCGAGTTCGCGACGAGTTGGGTGCCGTCGGCTCCGATCGAGTCGACGTCGATGCCGTCGAGGCCGTTGTTCGTGACGACGTTGTTCTGCACGAGGACCGAGTCCGAGGAGATGGCGATGCCGTCGCCGACGCCGTCCTTCACCTTGTTGCCGTCGACGACCACGGCGTTCCCCGCCACGCGGATGCCCGACGAGTTCGTGGTGCCGCAGCGCTGCACGACGTTCTTCGTGACCTGAGTCATCCCCGCCGTCGCCTCGACGACGATCCCGCCGTCGCGCACGTCGCTGATCGAGTTCTTCTCGATCGTCCCGCCGCCCGTCGCCGTCGAGACGGAGATCCCCGTCGTGTTGACGCCACCGCTCGACACCGTGTTCTGCGTGATCGTGAACGTCGAGCCCTCGACCGCGATGCCGGCGGTGCCGAACTCGGACAGCTTGTTCTTCTGGACGATCGCGTCGGCGCCGTCGATCAGGATCGCTTCGTTCAGCGTTCCCGTGATCGTGTTCGACAGCACCTGCGTCTGGTCCGCCGACAGCGCGTTGATGCCCTGATCCTCGATGTCGCGGAACACGTTCTTCTGCACGAGATTGCCGTCGTTCGACACCAGCAGCCCTTCGCTGGTCGTGCGCGTGACTAGGCATTTCTCGACGACGCATCCTTGGCCCGTCAGGTGGATGCCCTGACCGGCGGACGTGCCCGCGATCGTGCAGCTCTGGACGAGCCCGAGCAGACCGTTCACGCGGATGCCGTCGTCGTCGACCTCGCGCACCGTCGTCTTCGTGACCGAGAAGCCGTTGCCGATGACGTTCACGCCGCCGCCGCCGCCGAGCACCTTGCAGTTGTCGACGCGCGCGCTGACGCCGGTGATCTGGACCGCGAAGTCCGCGCAGTCGATGAACGTGCACTTGCGCACCGTGACGCCGATGCTGCCGGTGGAAATGACCCCGCGACCGAGGTCGCCCATGCCGTCGCTCGCCGCGTGCTGGATCGTGAAGCCCTCGACGACCACGGTGTCGCTGGACGCGATCGTGATCGCCGAACCCGACCCGGTCGCGCCATTGGGCCGCGCGTCGAGGATCACCTTGCCCTTCGCCTTCAGCACGAGGCCCGCCTTCGCGGAGATCGTGACGTTCTCGCGGTACGTGCCGGCCTTGACCAACACGGTGTCGCCGGCGACCGCGGCGTCGATGCCGCCCTGGATCGTCGTGATCGCGCCGGTGGGGGAGACGGTGACGGTGGCGGCGACCGCGGACGAGGTCGGACCGACGACGGCGATGACGGCGGCGACGGCGAGGACTACGCGACGGATCATGGGCCAACTCCTGCGCGGGCACGGCGACTCGGAACGGGCGCAGAGTGTAAGTCGAGGCTTCCCCGATGACTCCTCCTCATCGACAATGGCCCGCCTCGCCTGAGCCGGGAACTCGCACGGGGCACGAACCATGCACACGCTCGTCGTCGCGATCGCACTGATCTGGAGTCCCGCCGCGCCTTTCGCACCCGTCGACGATGCTCGCGTCGCGTACGTCGACGGACTCGACGCGCTGCGCGAGGGGTCGTTCGACGTCGCTCGCGCCGCGTTCTCGCGCGCGATCGATGCCGACTCGGAGAACGTCGAGTACCGCATCGCCCGCGGCGTGACCGCACTGTTCGCCGAGCAACCGGAGAACGCGATCAAGGACCTCGATCGCGCGATGCAATTGTCCGAGCGGTCGAAGGAATCGCGGATGTGGCGCGCCGCCGCCGATCGCATGCAGGCGCAGTTCTTCACCGAGACGTATCCACAGAGCACGAACGATCCGTTCGAGAGCACCGTGGGCGACGTCAGCGCGTTCTGGGGCCAGACGTTCCGCGCCGTCGAGCCCGGCTACGAACCGAGCGCCGCCGAGCAGGCCGAGCGCCGCGCGAAGCTCGCGGATCTGCGCCGCTGGTTCGTCAGTCGCAAGCTCGAAGTCGGCAACGCCGTGGAAGTGCTGTGGACACGCGGACGCGCGCGCTGCGACCGCGGCGAATGGGTCGAAGCGGCCGCCGACGTCGAGGCCGCGTTCGCGCGCTGGCCGGACGACGCGACCGTCCTCTACTACCACGCGGGCGTACGACTCGCGTCGGGCGACCTCGAGGCGGCGCGCCGGGAGTACACGCGCGTGCTGACGAGCGACACGGCACACGCGAATGCGTACCTCGGCCGCGCGCTCGCCTCCGCGCGCATGGGCGACGCGACGCGCGCGAACGCCGACGTCGCGACGCTCGCCACGCTGAACGCCGGACTCGCGGACCGCAATCGCGAAGGCGTCGCCGCCGCGCTGCGCGACGCGCGCGTTCCTGCC
>JAEUIB010000098.1 GCA_016795255.1 Planctomycetota bacterium | reverse complement strand
CCAGAAACCCTTGTCGGGCCAACCGCAGATCACGTCCGGCACTCCATCGGCGTCGACATCGCCGCCCCCGCGAACGTTTCTTCCGATGTGCTTGTTGTTCGGCACACTCGAAGGGTCGACGCTCAGGATCGTTTGACCGCTCACCGCCGAGACGAACCAGAGCTTTCCGGGCGCTAGCGATGCGGGCTGTCCGCAGGCGAGGTCGCTTCTGCCGTCACCGTCGACATCGCCGATGGAGTCGACGTTATGAATACCCGCGCTGGCTGAAGTGACTTCTTGGTAAAGGGCATGGTTGCGACCCGATCTAATCTCGATTAGTCCCGATGTTGGTGGAACGTGGCTCGGCAGCCATGCAGTCGTATAATACCAATACTCGCTCGTCCCATCGCCATCGAGATCTCCGATCGCACCAACCCGGAGACCGAGATTTCCTGTGTTTTTTGTTCCATCATAAATTGCGAGAACGCCTCCGCTCGCGCCGTCGAGCACCCGCACTCGACCTGCGTCGACAAATCCAGGACCAAAATCTGTGTTGGGTGTGCCGTAGATGATCTCGGGGACGTCGTCGCCGGTCGTGTCGGGCAGGAACGAGAGGTAGGGCGTCGCGTCCCAGGGCTGAGAACCCGGGTAACTCGCGACGAGATCTTGGCCCTGTGCCGCGGACATTCCCGTCAAGGCGGCAGCTATGTATAGGAAAAATCGAGGGTTCAATCGTCGGCCCCTTCGCTCGACTTCGTGTCGAAGCGCACTGTACGTCGAAACCCGTCGGTGTCCATTCGGCCACTCGTGCGCCTCACGGCTTCGCGGGGGGGGGGGATCGGCCGTCCATGTTCGACCCCGGACTCACCCGGTTCGTGCCGTGAGAACCAGGGCGTCGATCGACCCCGCCGACGCCCGCGCCACGCCCACCGTCGTTCGAACGCATCCGCCGCCACGACGCACGAGCGTGACACCCCCTTGCCACGACGACGCAGCTTCGCGCGCACGGTAGATTCCCGGCTCCCCCATGCCCGGAGCCCGCCATGCGCGCCACGACGTTCGCCGCGTTCGCGTTCGCCCTGCTGACCGCCTGCTCGAAGGAGTCCGACACGGCGGCGACCGGCGCCTTGCGCGTCGGGTTCTCGCAGATCGGCGCGGAGTCGGGTTGGCGCGCGGCGAACACCGCGTCGATCAAGGCCGAGGCCAAGAAGCGCGGGATCGACCTCGTGTTCCTCGAAGCCGGCGGCAAGCAGGAGAACCAGATCCGCGCGCTGCGCAGCTTCATCCAGCAGCGCGTCGACGTCATCGCGTTCTCGCCGGTCGTCGAGACCGGTTGGCAGCCGGTGCTCGAAGAGATCAAGCAGGCCGGCATCCCCGTCGTGCTGACCGATCGCGCGGTCGCCGTCACCGACGAGTCGCTGTACGAGTGCTTCATCGGGTCGGACTTCGTCGAGGAAGGGCGCCGCGCCGCGCGCTGGCTCGCCGAAGCGACGAAGGGCCAGGGCGTGGTCGTCGAACTCCAAGGGACTCCCGGCTCGGCACCCGCGATCGACCGCAAGAAGGGGTTCGAAGAAGTGCTCGCGCAGCATCCCGGGCTGAAGATCGCGAAGAGTCAGTCCGGCGACTTCACGCGCGCGAAGGGCAAAGAGGTCATGGAGGCATTCCTGCGTTCGCCCGAAGGGCCGTCGATCACGGCCCTCTACGCGCACAACGACGACATGGCGCTCGGCGCGATCCAGGCGATCCAGGAAGCCGGCCGCAAGCCCGGGACGGACCTCGTCGTCGTCTCGATCGACGGCGTCAAGGACGCGTTCGTCGCGATGAAGGAGGGCACGCTGAACTGCTCGGTCGAATGCAATCCGCTGCTCGGCCCCCAGTTGTTCGACGTGGTCGAGAAGCTCCACCGCGGCGAAACGGTCGCCCGCCGCATCCAGACCGAAGAAGGCATGTTCACGCGCGAGCAAGTGACGGACGCCGTGCTCGCTGGGCGGCAGTACTGAGGCGAGCGAAGCCGCCGGGCTCACTAGGTGTGCGGAGGCGATGGCTTCGACGCGCGTCGCTAACTCGGGTTCTTTGAATCCGGAAGCGCGAGCCGCAAGAGTCGCGATTGGAATTCGGCGAGCCACGTCTTGAGTTCTGCGGCCGGCATTCCGCCGGGCAGGGCCGCTTGCTCACCCACCGCGACTTGCGAAAGCACGAACGCCAACTGTCCGGGCGTAAGCCCCGCGTCCTTGCGCACGCCATCCGCGAATGCGCGCTCGAGAGAAACGCCCGATCGCTCCAACACGAGCAGGTCGACCAGGTCTCGGAGTTCCGCTCGCGAAAGCGCGGCGCAGATCTTGTTCGCCGCGATCTCCTCCAGCGGGTCGATCTGGATGCCGTCGACGCGACGCTTCGCAGCAAAGATCTGCGGTGCGTGGTCATGGACCAGATCCACGACGATCGACTCCGACCCGCGGCGGACGACCCGACGCCGGTGGTCCGGGGACGACTGGATCGCCTCGATCGTGGCTCCGAGTTCCTCGGCTGCGCTGCGCAGCGCGGCATCACCTGCCTCGAGATGGTCACCCGTGGTGAACCAGTCGAGGTCGAGCGTCGTTCGATGCCCTAGGTAGAAACCAACGAGTGCGGC
>JAEUIB010000011.1 GCA_016795255.1 Planctomycetota bacterium | reverse complement strand
TCGAGCCGACGCACGTCGGTGACGTCGGCGAGCACGGCGACCGCGCCGATCTCGTCGCTGACGCGCGCGACGGAGACGTGCAGCGTGCGGCCGTCGTCGGCCGGCGAGTCGGCGTCCGCCGCTTGCTTCGGTGCGCCGCGCAGCACCGCGCGCAACGCGTTCTCGAGCTCCGGGAACCGCACGGCGCGCCACAGCGTCGAGCCGGCGGCGAGCGGCTTCGCGAGGCCGAGCATGCGGGCGGCGGCGTCGTTCATGTGCAACAGCGTCTCGTCGGGCGCGACGGCGATGACGCCTTCCGTCAGCGCGCGCAGGATCGCCTCGACCTCGCCACGCGAGGTCTGCAGCGTCCGGATGCGCCCGCGCAGCTCGTCCGCCATGCGGTTCATCGCGATCGCGAGACGACTGACCTCGACCGGACCTTCGACGTGGACGCGCTCGTCGAGCGCGCCGTCGGCGAGGCGCGTCGCCGAGACCGCCAGCGCTTCGACCGGACGCGCGAACCAGCGTGACAGCAGCATCGTCACGCCGAGGCCGAGCAACAGGACGCCGACGCCGACGACGACGGACGTCTTGCGCATGCCCGTGACTTCGTCCTCGAGATCGAGCAGATCGGCGGCGACCCGCACGTAGCCGAGAGGCGCGGCCGCGTCACCGACGCGCCGCGCGAGGTACAGCGTCGGTGCGCCGGTCGTCGCACTGGTGCGTTCGTGCGTGCCGCGACCGTGCGTCGCGGCTTCGAGGATCTCGGGGCGGCCGCCGTGGTTCTGGACCGGCAGCACCGCGTCGCTCTCGAACCGGACTTCGCCCGCGGCGTCGACGACGGTCGCGCGCAGGCCGCTCTTGTGCACGTGTTCGATGATGCGGTCGCCGTCACGCGCCGCGACGGTGTCGCCGCGCAGCAGCGCCGTCGCGTGGTCGACCAGCAGCTCGCTCGCGGTGTCGAGCCGGCGCAGCACCTCTTCGCGGTGGAACGCCTCGATGCGCCGCTCGCCGATCCAATCGACGCCGATGACGACGGCGGCGAGCAACAGCGTGAACGCGAGGAGGATGCGGCTGAAGAAGCGTTGGGGCAACACGGTGGATCGCGGATCTCGAAGGCGGCGTGGCGAGAGCGACGACGCCGTTCAGGCGTCGGGAGCGTCGGGATGCTCGCGGAACTTGTACCCGAGTCCACGGATGGTGAGGATGTGCCGGCCGTAGTCGCCGAGCTTCTTGCGCAGGGTCGCGACGTGGACGTCGACGTTGCGGTCGATGACGATCGTGTCGGTGCCGACGCACGCATCCAGCAGTTCGTTGCGCGAGAACGCGCGACCGCGGTTGTCGACGAGGAAGCGCAACAGCTTGAACTCGGTCATCGTCAGCTTCAGGACTTCGCCGTCCAGCGTGACTTCGTGCTTGATCGAGTCGATCGACAGATCGCCGAAGTGCAGCAGCTTGCGGTCCTCGGTCGACGCGCGCTGGGACGCGGCCCGCAACCGCGCCGCGACGCGTGCGACGAGTTCCTTCCGCAGGAACGGCTTGCGCACGTAGTCGTCGGCGCCCTGCGCGAGTCCGATGACGGCGTCCGATTCCTCGGCCTTCGCCGTGACCATGATCACCGGGATCGTCGACGTGCGCGGGTCGCTCTTCAGCCGACGGCAGACTTCGAGTCCGTCGACGCCGGGCAGCATGAGGTCGAGGATCACCAGGTCCGGCGACTTCTTGCGGACCTCGGCGAGCGCCGCCTCACCGTCCTGGGCGGTGGCGACGTCGTAGTGTTCGCGTTGGAGGTGTTGTTTGAGGACTTCGACGACGTCGGGTTCGTCGTCGACGACGAGGATGCGCGCTTTCTTCATGCAGCGAAGGGTATGGCGTCCACGTCGGGATTCCGAGAACCGAGCATCAAGAGTCGATCAAGACGCAGGGGTCGCCGTTCACGGGAACAGACGCGCGTCGCCGACCAGGACGGTGCCGCTCGCACCCGCTTCGGACGGATCGGCGCGGAACGTCAGGGTCTTGGCCCCACGCAAGTTGAGAGCGATTTGCTCCGCGTCGTCCGCGGCCCCCGCGGTCCCTTCGGCCAGCGGTCGATCCGACGTCCAACGCTCGACGCCGTCCACCAGGATGCGCAGCACGACCGGTGCGGATCCGTGCTCGACGGTCAGCGTCGCGCGGAGTGCTCGCATGCCCGAGGACACGTCGTACGCGACCTCGGAACCGGCGGGGATCGCGATGCCGGTCAGGAACGAACGCTCGCGCGCGTTCAGCGGCGCGTCGACTCCGGCGACGACGCGCCGCGGAGAGCCCGCGGCCGGCACGAACGTCGCGAGCTCGAGGCCGCCGTCGGTGTCGACGCGGAAGATGCCGATGCGCGCGATCTCGGTCAGCGCGCCGCTCGGCGCGAGCGTCAGCGCGACGCGCGAGCGCTCGCCGATCGTCGCTCCGGGCAACACGATCGTGTCCTCGCACCAGCGATCGGCCGGTTCGTCGCTGGCGCGGAGTTCGCGCAGCGGCGTCGAGTCGACGTACAGCGTGTAGCCCGAGAACGGAGCGAGCGGCGCGCGACGGACGACGAGCACGACGTCCTCGTCGGGTTCGCGGACGGGGACGTCGAGCACGAACGTCAGCGGGCGCGTCAGGCCGCGGACCAATTCCGTCAGCGGCTCGCCGCGGTCGTCTTGCAGCGTCGACGCGCGGCGGGGACCGACCGCGAACGCCGAGTACGTGATCGCGAACGCGGGATCCGCCGGCACGAAGTCCTCGCGCTGCACGCGGGGGAACTCGAGTCGCTGGAACAGCCCGCTCGTGCGTGCCGACGTGAAGACCGCGCGCTGCGCCGGCGCGAGCGTCGTCGCGATCGTGCGCCTCTCGTCGGCGGAACAGAGCCGCTGCGCGAGCTCGGCGACGGCCTGCTCGTCCTGATCGATCAGCACGATCATCAGTCCGCCGCCGACCGGCGCGATGAAGCCGCGCGCGGCGGGGATGCCGTCGGCGATCTGCGGGCCGATCGGGCACGCGCCGAATCCGGCTTCGACGCACAACAGCGTGGCCTTGCTCGGACGCGTCTCGAACCGCAGCGCCCATTCGACGTTGCTCGCGCGTTCGGTGAAGCGGCGTTCGCTCGGGCTCGTCGCCGGGCGCACGGAGCCCGGCCGCCACGGCAGGATGCGCATGTCGAGACCGGACTCGATGACGGTCGTCGGAGGTTCCAGCGTGTCGGAACCGACGTGATGCGCGATCAGCGTGCCTCCGCGCTGGAACGCGCGTTCGAGCCGTTCCGGCGCATCGGCTGCGCCTGGCGTCACCTGCGCGACGGTGGCCTTGCCGGTGATGTCGGGCTCGATCAACAGGTACTGGAACACGCCGGTCGCGGCGGTGGTCGTCGGCACGAGGT
>JAEUIB010000008.1 GCA_016795255.1 Planctomycetota bacterium | reverse complement strand
CCGTCGTCGGCCGTTGCTCGCGATGGCCGTCGTCGCCGCGGTCGTGCTCGTCGTCGCGGCTCCGTGGTACGCGTCGCACCAGAGGCGCGTGGAAGCCGACGCGGCGCTGGCGGACGCTCGATCGAGGATCGCCGCACATCGCGATGCCGGCGCGCGCGAACGGGCGGCGACCGAAGAGCTGCATCCGCTGCGATCCGTGTTCCAGAAGCACTACCTGCCGCCGGTGCACAAGCGCGAGCTGCGCGAACTCGAGGCGCGGCGCGATGCGCTCGTGCAGGATCGGGACCGAGCGTTCTTCGGCGCGATCGGGGCGCTCGAACAGGCGGAGCGACTGGGAGCCGATGCCGACGACGTGCGTCGCGCACGCGCGGATCTGTTCATGGATGCGTGGCGCGACGCGGAAGCTCGCGCCGACGCGCTGCGCGCCGCGTCGTTCGCCGACCTCGTGCAGCGGCACGACGTCGAGCGGCGGTTCGACGGAGAGCTCGCCGGACTCGGTGTGCTCGAGCTGAACACGTCACCGGTCGCTGCGCGTGCGTGGCTGTTCCGCTTCGAGGAACTCGCGCACCGTGAGTCGGGCGGCGATCCACGCCTCGTACCCGTACCGGTCGGGGACGACGCGCCGCTAGTTCCACCCGGCGCGACCGTCCTGCGCGTCGCGCGCGGCGCGGGCGACGTCGCGACCGGCGCGCTGATCACGCACGTCCTCGGGCGACCGGTGATCGGCGTGATGTTCGCGGCCGACGATGCCGGCGAAGTGCGCCGGCACGACGTCCTGATGCGCATCGACGGCGAGCGCGTGCTTTCACGCTTCGAGTTCGACGTGCTCGCGGAAACGCAACGCACGCGCGACGGCGCTCCGAAGGAACGCGTCGTCTACACGTTCGAGCGCGACGGCAAGACCTACGACGTGACGCGCACGTTCGACGAAGGGCCGCCGGTCGCGGTCGTCGATGCGCGCGGAATCTGCGAGCGGGGCGGTGTCGTCGCCCGCGTCGTCGACGAGGGCACGGCCCGCGACGTCGAGCTTCCTGCCGGACTCGCGGTGCGCTTCACGGCGGCGCCCTTGGTGCGAAGCCCGCGGAGTTCGCTCGGTGCGACGCCGCTTCGCAAGGACGGGCTCGCTCCGGGCTCCTACGTGCTCGTGTTGCGTGCCGATGGGCACGAGGATCTGCGCGTGCCGTTCGAGCTCGCGCGTGGCGCGACGCGCGTGCTCGAGCCGACCCTGTTCCCGGTCGGCACGACGCCCGATGGCTTCGTGCGCGTCGTGGCGGGGGACGTCGCGGTCGGGGACGACGAGAACTCGATGTCGTCGGACGAACGCTCGTCGCAGTTCGTCGACGACGTGTTCGTCCAGGAGCGCGAGGTCACGTTCCGCGAGTACTTCGAGTTCCTGAACGATCCCGTGACGCGCGACGAGGTGCAACGCTCGCGCACGCTGATCCGGCTGCCGCGGCGGCCCGAGAACGTCGCGGAGGGCGGGTATCTGCCGCGATCTCCCGACGGCAGACTCTTGTTGCCGCAACTGTGGCTGGACTGGCCGGTGATCGGGGTTTCGCAGCAGGACGCGGAGGCCTACGTGCGCTGGCGCAACGAACGAGCGGAGCGGGACGGCGAGGCCGTGGCCTACGCGTTGCCGATGCCGTACGAGTGGGAGAAGGCGGCGCGCGGAGTCGACGCCCGGATCTACCCGTTCGGGAATCGCTTCGATCCGGCGTTCGGGAAGTTCCTGATGTCGCGGCCGATTCGCGCGGACACGCCGTACGACACGCAACCCGAACCCGTGATGTCGTTCCCGATCGACGAGTCGGTGTACGGAGCGTTCGACCTCGCGGGCTCGCAGAGCGAGTGGATCGGCGGCGTGCTGTCGCAGACGAACATCGAGCTCCACGCGGAGTACCGCGGCGGATCATGGACGCACAACACCCTCGATACCGGTCGCGCGTCGGTTCGTTCGGGCATGAGTCCCGAACAAGCGGCCGGCTCGATCGGGTTCCGACTCGCGGCGAAGCGGAGGGCGCCATGACCGATGCACATGCGCTCGCGGCATTGCTCGAGCAACATCGAGCGCGACTCCGTGCGTTCGTCGCGGCCGAGGCGAAGAGTCTGCTGCGCTTCGAGTCGGAGGACGACCTCGTCCAGGGAGTCCACGCGCACGCGCTGCGCGTCGCCGAGCGACTCGAAGTGCGTGGCGAGCGCGAGTTCCTGCATTGGCTGTTCACGCTGGCGCGCCAGCACTTCACGGATCGGCGGCGGCATTGGTTCGCGTTGCGGCGCGATGGTGGCTCGTTGCTGCGACTGACGGCGTCGCCGCAAAGCGCGGACGGTCGCGACCGCGTCGCCCATCCGCGGGCGTCGAACACCGGACCGGCGACGTTCGCGCAGAAGCGCGAGCAGCTCGCTCTCGCCGCGAAAGCGTTGGCCGTGCTGTCGGAGCGCGATCGTCGGTTGGTGCAGTCGTTCAGCGAGGACGCGCCGATCGCCGAACTCGCGCGCGAGTGGAACGCCAGCGAGGAAGCCGTGAAAAGGGCGCGCCAACGTGCGGTGGATCGCTTTCGCGCGACGTACGCGCTGCTCGAGAAGTCACGCGGGGTGTGACTGCTCGACGAACACCGCGACCTCGTCGAGCGACTTGCGCACGAGGTTCGGGACGGTCGCGTCCGGCGCGGCGTGGCCGATGGGGAAGAGGACTACGACTCACGGGATAGGGGGGCGTACCCGGACGTGATCAAGAACTCCACTTGCGCATCAGGTTCCCTCGGGCAAGACTCCCACACCTCGGACCGCGCTCGACGGTTGGGGCCGTTCGGCTGCGGACTGCTGTACCGATGGGGGATCACCGAGTGGCTAGTTCAGTTCAGTTCAGTTCAGTTCAGCGCTCTGACGTTCGCCGAATCATCGTCGCTGCGCTCGTCGTCGGAGTGATGTCAGTTCCGACGTCCGCTCTCATCGCGCGACAGACGCCTCCTGGACAGCCAATCCCGAGCGCCGTCGGCCAGTGGGCCGGTCCCTACCAGCTCACGCAGATCACGGATGAGCATCCGAACGTGCCGCTCAGCGAAATCGTTCATGCCGTCGTCTTGCCGGATGCGGAAGGTTCCGTCTTGTTCTGGTGTCGTCAGTACTCACTCAATTTCGATCTGATCGCGCATGGTGGTCTGGCCGGTCCCACGCATACGTTCGTGTGGCATCCGAGTGACCCGCAACGTGTCTTCAAGAACGACGTGCCGAACGCGGCAAATGGAACTGAAGATGTCTTTTGCGGCGGTCATCAGTTCCTTCCCGGCGGAGACGTGCTCACGTTCGGCGGAACGAACTTGCAGCAGATCCACACGACCGGACACGGGGCAGCGTTCCGCTTCGATGTGGCTTCGAATTGGGACGACGCGACCAGCAACTGGACCGCGGCGGGTTCGATGCGTCGAGAGCGTTGGTATCCCAACGGGTTCCTTGCGCCGGACGGAACGATGCTCGTCCTCGGACACGACAAATCACCGATCTACGGATCGCCGGAACTCGAGACCGAGTACATGCAGGACCGCTTCTCGTCCGGTACGGCGACGTGGACGGGAGGAGCGCTGTCGAACGTTCTGCTACGCAACGCAAACGTGCTCGATACATCCGGTGTGACCTGCACCGCTGCCAACAACTACGTGTTCGTCCACGACTACCCGCGAACGCATCTGCTTGGGTTCGCGCAACGCCTACGTTACATGGCGCTCGTGGACGATCCGGTGATCGGTGTGCGGAAGGACTGGCATCTGGCGCTGACGTCGCCGTGCCCCGGCGCCCCGCCAGCTCCGATCGAGCGTTGGACGGAACAGCCCGGTCTCGCGCCGAGTGAGCATCGCGAGGGATCGACCGGCCACTTCGTCCTTCTCGATGGAGCGACGGGAGTCGAGGACTACGTGTTCGTAGCGGCGGGTGATGAGCGCACCGCGAACGGCTTCGTGGCGCAGAACGAAGTCGAGGTGTACGTCGATCGACTCGGCACGGCAGCTTGGGATGCTTCGGTTCCCGACCTGAATCAGGCGCGGGTCAATCAAAACATGGTGATCCTGGCAGATGGTTCCCTGCTCGTGGTTGGAGGCAACGACTTCCCGCCGCCGCAATCCACCGCGCAGGGTCCTGCGTACCGAAAGCCCGAGCGGTTCATTCCTTCGTTCCTCGGGTTCTCCGGACAACCGACGAGCTGGACCTACATGGCCGAGCAGGGTCACGAGCGCCGGTACCACTCCGTCGCGGGTCTGCTTCCGGATGGCCGCGTGTTCTCGGCGGGAGGCGACTTTTCGTCCCTGGATCCGAACGACCCGAATCAGTCCCATCACACGGTCGAGATCTTCAGCCCACCTTATCTATTCAAGGGTCCGCGGCCAGTGATCAGCGGACTGAGTTCAACGGTCTGGAGCGCGGGCGATCCAAACCCGATTCTGTTTACTCTGACATTCCGGCCGGGATCGGGCCCGAAGCACGTCGCATTGATCAAGACCGGTTCCATCACACACGCATTTGATGCCTCGCAGCGTTACGTGCGCCTGGACCATGACGCGCAATCGATGGGCAACGACACGTACTCCGTGTTCGTCCAGATTCCATCGGACAAATACCAGGTGCCGGCCGGACACTACTTCCTGGTCGCCGTTTCCACGCTCGGTGTGCCGAGCGTCGGAACGATGATCGAGATCCAGTGAGGCGTTATGGTTGATGGATCAGCAAGCCATCGAGCTGTGTCCGTGCGCCGCCAGCGCCACCAAAGCTTCATGGTGGGAGCTTCGATGGTCGTGCTACTACTTTGTTTGTTTGACGCGGCGCAATGCGCGGACGTGGCGCGAGATGTGGAGCCGCTCTGCGGATTCGTGGCAAACGAGGGCCAGTGGGACCCGTCGATTCACTTTGTCGCGCGCGCCGATTCCGTTTCACTCGTCGTCACCCGCGATGACGTGCGGCTGTCACGAATGTCCGCGGATGGTCGGTGCGAGTTTGTGCGCTTGTTTCCGGTGGGAAGCGACGGCCCATTCGCCAGCAGCGGCGAGTGGGCCCTGCCGACGCTGCACCACTTCTATCTCGGCGCGGATCCGGAGTACTGGGTGCGTGACGCGCGTGGGTTCGAACAGGTACGGATCGCCGATTTCTGGCCCGGGGCGGATTTGATCCTTCGAAAGAGCGACAGCGGCTTCCACTACGACATCGACTCGAAGTCGCATCGCGCTCGCGTCTTCGAGTTTGCTTACGAAGGCGGAGACGACGCTGTCCTGACCAGCGGCGGGGACCTCGAGTTCGAAACACCCTGCGGAGTAATGATGCACCGCGCACCCCGCGCGTGGACGACAGCGGACCCCGATCGCCCGGTCTCGGCTCACTTCACGCTGACTGGCACGCGTCGATTCGGGATCGCAGTCGAGGAAGCTCCGTCGCCGTATCTGATCGACCCCGGAATCGAATGGAGCACGTTGATCGGCGGCACGCAATTCATCCCGAACGCGGCCCAACCGAAGGGAACTCGAGTTCGTTCCGTCCACGTTCTTGGTGATGGCTCGACATTGTGCGGTGGCGAGACCGGTCACGTCGATTTTCCGATCACCTCGGGAGTGTTTCAGTCGTCGATCGCCGGCGCGCCGCTCGACATGTTCGTGACACGATTAACAGCGGATGGCGGTGCGATCGTGTTCTCGACCTTCATCGGGGGCAAGTTCTTCTCGTTTCCTCCGGGAGGTTCCGGGATCGACACCGTGGCTTGGCTCGAACTTGTCGACGACGAGATTTTCGTTGTGGGCGAAACCGGATCGCCAGATTTTCCATCAACACCAGGTGCTGTGTCGACGCCTTGGGCCTTCTTGAATCAAGCGGTTGCCTTGCGTCTCTCTTGCGATGGAGCGACGTTGCTCGGAAGTGCAAAGATCGGGCTCGCGACGAGCGGAAATGGCCTTGTCCACGGTGGCGCTGTCGATAAGAACGCACGCATGGGTATCGCTGGGTCCACATTCGGGAGCGGTCTGGTTACGACACCAAACGCCTTCGACAACACTCATAACGGCAGTAGCGATGGATACGCAATCGTCTTGGCGAGCGACCTCGGTTCAGTGGAGTACGGGACGTACCTCGGGGGGGCGAGCTCGGACAGTATCGGCAGGATCATGGTCGACGGCGACGGCCTGACCTTCAGCGGCTCGTCGCAATCGAGTGACTTCCCGACGACGCCAGGCGGATTCGATACCGTGAAGTCAGGGTTTTCGGACGCCGTGATTGGCAGGATCAACGTGAAGACAGGATCGCTTCAGTGGTCCACGTTTTTCGGTAGTAGTGTTTCGGATGGCGCGAACGACGTCGAACTCGATCAGTTCGGCAAGATCTACGTGGTCGGTTCGACCGGCGTCGGTTCCATCGATTTTCCGACGACTCCGGGCTCGTTGATGTCCCAACCATGGGTGCCGGACGGTCAACAGGGATTCGTCACGTGCTTCACGCCGAATGCCACTGGACTCGTGTTCAGCACGCTGTTCGGCGGCGTGTCGATCGATAAGGTCGTCCGGGTCGACATCGATGACGATGGATTCGTGAACTTTCTCGGGGACAGCGGGTCTGGCAACGGTCTCCTGCAGACGACGAAGGGCGCGTATCAGGAGAATTGGCAGAGTTCGTCGACGCACCTTTTCGTGTCGCGATTGCTTCGGGATGGGCGGACTCTCGCGTACTCGACCGGATTCGGGGGGAATGGGCAGCACGACGCACTTGCGTTCGACGCCGCAGAGGATGGATCGATCACGTTCGCGACAACCCCTTTCGCGACGGACTATCCATTGACGCCCGGCGCCTTCGATACGCAGCTCCTTCCGCCCACGGGAAAGTGTGGCGTGGGTCGCCTCGACATACTGCCGACCGGTGTGACCCGCATCGGAGCATCGACGGCGGGTTGCGCGGGTCGTCTGGCTGCGGGCGTCATCCAAAGCCCGACCGCGGGCGCGAAGAACTTCGAGTTGACCTGCACCCGCGGTCCCGCGAACTCAAGCGGATGGTTGCTGATCGCGACCCAGTTGGCACCAGTTCCTATCTCAGTTCTCGGTGCGAGTCTCTACGTCGATCCCGCGACCGTCGTTCTCGTGCCGGTGTCGACCGATGAGTACGGATTCACACGTACGAAGTTCCCACTGCGCGCGTCGTCGCTGGGAACAACTGCGTGCGTGCAATACGTCTTCCAAGATCCATGTGCCTTCGGCGGCATCTCGGCGTCGACGGCACTCGAGATCGTCGTCCAGCCGTAACCCGAGAGTCATTCCACGAACACCGCGACCTCGTCCAACGACTTGCGCACGAGGTTCGGGACGGTCGCGTCCGCCGCGGCGTGGCCGATGGGGAAGAGGATCGTCGCCTTCTCGTGATCGGGGCGATGCAGCAGCTTGCCGAGGAAATGCATCGGACTCGGCGTGTGCGTCAGCGTCGACAGGCCCATGCGATGCAGCGCGGCGATGAACAGGCCGCACGCGATGCCGACGCTTTCGGAGACGTAGTAGTGCTTCTTGCGCGAGCCGTCGGCGTGGAAGCCGTGCGTTTGCGCGAACACGACGACGAGCCACGGCGCGATCTCGAGGTACGGCTTGCGCCAGTCGGTGCCGATCGGCGCCAGCGCGGCGCGCCACTCGTCGGGGATGCGCGACTCGTAGAACGTGCGCTCCTCGTGCTCGGCGGCTTCGCGGATCGCGCGCTTCGTCGCCGGGTCGGACACCGCGACGAACGTCCACGGTTGCATGTGCGCGCCGGACGGAGCCGTCGACGCGGCACGGATCGCGAGCTCGATCGCCTCGCGCGGCACGGGCTCGTCGGAGAAGAAGCGGACGGAGCGGCGCGCATCGAATTCGTCGAGGCAAGCGCGGCCGCGAGCGAGCATCGAGGCATCGTCGACGCGAGGTGGTCGATAGGGCAGGTGCGAGGGATCGCTCATGGCGCGCCAGCGTAGGGGACAGACCCGGGGACAGGTGCGGGGACAGTCCCCGGGACTGTCCCCACGCGACGGACGGGGACAGACGCGCCTCCGTTCCCGTCACGGTTGCGGTCCTCGCGCGGGTTCGGCAAGCTCGGTCGCCAAGGAGGAAACGCCATGCGCACCTTGATGGTCGCGATCGGATGTGGGATCGGGTTCGTGGCCGCGGCCGATGCCGGCGTGATCGTCGTCGACCAAGCGGGCGGAGGTCAGTTCTTCCACGTGCAGAAGGCGCTGATGTCCGCGCAGACCGGCGACATCCTCGTCATCAAGTCCGGCGACTACCGCGATCAGCCGGCGAACACGCCGACGATCACCGCGAAGTCCCTCGTGCTGATCGGAGAGGGGCCGACGCGTCCGCTGCTCAACAACATTCACATCAACCAACTCGGCGCGCAGCAGAACGTCATTCTGCGCGGCATCGAGTTCCGGCCGGTCGTGCCGGCCTTCCTCGCCGGCGGCCTGGTGACGTCGTGTGCCGGCGGCGTGCTGTTCGAGGACTGTGTGCTCGTCGGCGGTCGCGGCAACAACGGCAACCCGTGGTCACCGTCGATCGACGGTACGCCCGGTCTCGAAGTCGTGAACTCGCCGCGCGTCGTCCTTTCGCGCTGCGCGCTGACCGGCGGCGTCGGGATCGACGAGCACTTCACCGGCGGCGAGATCGACTATCACGCGTCGGGCGGAGGCTTCGGCCTGTCGGCGCAATCGTCGAGCGTCGCGGCGTTCGATTGCTCGTTCGTCGGTGGCGTCGGCGGCAATGGTCCCGGCGCGATCAGCGTCCCCAACGACGGCGGCGACGGGATTCGCGCGAGTGCGTCGACGGTTCGACTCGCTGGTTGTTCGGTCACCGGCGGCATGGGCGGGACGTTCACGACGATCGTGACGCTGCACAGCGGCGACGGTGGCGACGGACTCGTGCTGACGAACGGAGCGACCTGCGAGTCGTTCGACACGACGTTCGCCGGCGGCCCGATTGGCGTCGGCACCGGTCCGCTCGGCGCGGTGCCCGGCACCGGCGTCGTCGCGCCACCGGGCGCGCTGACGCAACTCGCGGCGAACGCCCGGACGTTCGCGCTGGAATCGCCGGTCCAAGTCGGCCAGCCCCTCACCATCACCGTGCTCGGCGAGCAAGGCGACGTCGTGCTGCTGCTGCTCGGCCGCGGCATCGAGATCCTGCAAGTCGGCGGCTCGATCGGCTGGCTGACGATGCAGCCCCCGCTGCCGGCACCTCTGACCCTGACCACGATCACGGCGGCGAACGGCGACGGGAGCCTGACGCTGCCCGCTCCGCCGATCCCGATCCCCGGCCTCACCGGCATCGCCTTTCCGTTCCAGGCCTACTTCCTCGGCAGCGGGACGCCGGTCGCCGGCAGTCCCTCGGAACTCGTGCTGCTGCAGTGATCGACGAGTTGGTGGCGCGCGCGTCCGCTGTAAGAGTTTATTCCAACGCTACTTGAATCAACGCAGTCTCGGCGCTGCCCACCCGCGCGGTGGCTGTCGACCGCTGGAGCTCGTTCCGAACTCGCCCGTCGAGGCCCTTGCGCGCCGCGCGTCGAGGCGTTCTCCGACGGTTCGGCGGGACCCTCCCGATCAGACGACCTCCTTCCTGTTTGGGTCTTCACGGAAACGCCTGCATCTCGGCAACATCGGAACCGAACCATCCCGGGGGTCTCCGGGCGCAGAGGGAGGCGAGGGCGTTCTTGCCCTGGTCTTGCGCCCGGGGAAGGCGGTTGCGGTCCCGTGGAGGTGCCCGATGTCCCGAGTCCCGCACGCGTCGTTCCTCGCCGATCTGGGCGACGGCGCCCGCGAAGCTCCCGGTCGAGCGTTCGCGCAACGGCTGTCGGCGGCGCTGCTGCAGCTCGGCTTCGACTCCACGCCGCCCGAACCGTGGCGCGACGTCGGCTGGACGGTCACGGGCTCCAGCACCGAGGAGTCGTTCGAGATCCTGCTGTCGCGGATCGAGGACAAGGCCGAGCCGGGCGGTGAACACGAGTACCTGCTCGCGGTGTCGCCGCGCCGCATGGGCTCGTGGTGGTCGAACCTCCTCGGCAAGCACGACGCCGAGCACGACGACGACCTGCGTCGCGTGGCCGAAGCGGTCCATCGCGAACTCGTCGCCGCGGGCGCGAAGCACGTCGAATGGTTCTGGAACGGCATCCCGCGCGCGCTCGAGAGCGCGCCGACTCCGGGTCGGCTGAGCTGGAGCGCGTGAAGCGCCGACCGCCGCGCAACGACGTCGACGCACGATCGAACCCCGATTCCCGCGATCAGTGCAGCGTGAGCTGCACGTCGATCGGCGCCGTTCCGACGATCAGCGTCGTCGAGACCTCGTGGCCGCTCGGCCCGCGCGCGATCGCGCGATACGAGCCCGGCTCCAACGCGAACACCTGGGACGCGGTGCCGGTGCGCGAATCCGTGAAGGCTTCGCCCGCGGCGATGCGAGCGCCGTCGCCTGTTTCGACGAACAGCTCGACGCGCTTCGTCCCGGACGGGACGGTGGTGCGAAGCGTCGCTCGAGTTCCCTTGCGCGCGGGGCACGTGAACTCCGTGACGGCGTTCACCGTGACGTCGACGACGCGCGTCGACCACGCGCGGTCCCACGATCCGACGCAAACGCGATAGCGACCGGAAGGCAGCAGGTCGCTGCGCACGATGCCGTCGGATGCGCCTGTGTACGTTCCGACGAGCCCTCCGTCCGACTCGCGCAGCACGCTGATCCACGGGTTCACGGTCTCGTCGGGCAGCCGCTCGACGTGCGCGAGGATCTGTCCGCCGGCCGATAGCGTGACGTCGCCGAGGTCCCACGTCTCGGCGGTCGTCGGGAACGTGTGCGACGCGACGAACGGCGCGAAGCCCGGCGCGCGGATCGCCAGCGTGAACGTGCCGGGAGTCAGCGGTCCGACGCGGAACGCGCCGGCCTCATCGGCGCGACTCCACGCGAAGCCGCCGCCGTCGACTTCCGCGCGGTGGGCGTACACCTCGACGCCGACGACTCCGTCGCCGTTGCCGTCGACGACCCGCCCGACGACCTGCATGCGCGCGAGCTTCGCCGTCGGCACCACGATGGTCACGGCCTCGCCGCTCGGCTCGAGCGGGCCGTGCGCGAACGTCGGGAGGTTCGTCGGCGCGTCGTGCGGCAGGACTTCGAGTCGCTGCGGCACGGCCTCGGTCTCGACGATCATGAAGCGGCCATCGTCGCCGGTGTACGCCTGCCCGCCGTCGAAGCCGACGACCGGCGGATCGGGCATCGGCCGCACGATCCAGCCGACGAGCGGCGCACCTTGGTCGTCGACGACCGAGCCGATCCAGCCCGCCGCGCTGGACAACGTGAAGTCGACGCGGCGTTCGTGCTCGCCCTCCGTCGGCGTGACGTCGATTTCCTGCGAGCCCATGGGCATCAGATTGGCGCGGAGCGTCTGCGGTGTTCGCGGCACGCCCGTCATTTCGTAGCGCCCGTCGTCGTCCGCGTAGACGCCGCCCCCGGAGAACCACGTGGACGGCTTGCGTTCGACGTACGCGCCGATCGCGGGCCTGCCGCCCCTGTCGACGACGCGGCCGAACACGCGCACGCCGTGGTCGAGCGTGACGACGCGCTCGGCGTTCCGGCCGAGCGTCAGCGTCCAGTGCTCGACGTGCTCGGCGAACGGCGGCAGCGCGATCGTGACGCCGTGGTCCCCGTCGCGGACTCCGATGAACCGAGCGCGCCCGGTCCTGTCCGTCGTGGCCGCGGTGATCGCGGCATCCAACGCGAGCGACCCGTCTTCGAGTTGCACCATTGCGTTGCTCGGGGGCTGCAACACGACGATCGCGCCGGCGACGGGGCGAGTTTCGGGCGACAACACCACGACGTCGACGTCGGCGCCGCCCGGGCGGAGCGTCAGGGTCAGCGAACGCTCTCCGCTCGCGGCGCCTTGGACGAACACGAACGGAGATGGCGAGTATCCGACTTTCACCGCGCCGAGCGGGCGTTGCTGCGAGAGGTCGCGGACCTCGAACGTGCCGTCCGGCCCACTGCGCGCCAGCGTGAAACCGGCGGGGTTCATGCCGAGGCCTTGTGCGCGGATCGCCGCGTCCGCGACCGGCTGGCCGGCCGAGTCGACGACGCGACCGCTCACGCGCAATCCGTTCGGCACGACGACGTCGAACTCGTGGTGCGTCGCATCGACGTCGAGCGTGCCGCCGGAGCCGCGATCGAACTCGTACACGGCCATGCCGAACTTCACGTTCGGGACGACGATCGAACCATCGCTGCGCGTCTCGTACGCGGTCGGGATCGACGAGCGCGCGCCGGCGAGATCGCCTACGAAGTGGATCCCGATCCCGGCGGCGGGCGTGCCGTCGGAGGCCCAACGCGCGCGCAGCGTGACGTCGACGCGCGAGGTCTCTTGCGCGCTCACGGTGTCGTCCGTCGGGAGCGGCGTGCTCGCGTCGACGGTCGTCGCGGGGACGGCGGCCACGCGCGAGATCGGCGCGACGTCGCGATCCCCGTCGGTCGACGGCGCAGCGGCCGAGCTGCGCTCGACGAGTTCGATCGGCAGCGGCGCCTCGGACTCGAACCACGGCACGAACGTCCACGTGACCGCGACCAGCGCCGCGACCCCGATTCCGACCTTCACCGACGTGTTCATCGCCGCGACTCCCGTGAGGATGGCGCCGATGCCGGCGCTCGAGGACTTCGCGAACGCGAGTGGCGCCAACGCCACGCACCATGCGCGGCCGTTCCCTCCGTGCTTCGAGTCGAGACTCTGGCGCAAGCGGTCGAGTCCGCGCTTGATGCGCGTCCGCACCGTCTCGACCGGTTCGCCGAGGCGGCGCGCGATCGCGCCGGGCGACAAGCCGTCGAAGAAGCGCCAGACGATCACCGTGCGCGTCGCGTCGGGCAACGCGAGCACGGCGTCGGCCACCGCGCGCCGCGCCGCTTCGCGAGCGACCAGCGCATCGGTCGACGGTGGAGTCTCCGGTGTCGCCGAGCCGAGCTCGCGCCGCAGCCGCCGCTCGTTCGAGCGCAGCGTCTTCAGCGAGAGCTTGCGGGTGACGCCGGCGAGCCACGCGCCGAGCGACGCACGTTGCGGGGCGCCGCGCATCGACGCGGTCCACGCGTCCTGCGCGACGTCCTCGGCCAGATGCGCGTCACGCACCAGCCGCCGCGCCAACGCGCGCAAGCGAGCGTCCTGCGCGACGAACCACTCGAGATCGGAGGGATTGCCGTTCACGTCCATCGAACCGGTGTGTTCCCACGGGAGCCCGGACCGGTTCACGGATTGTGCAGGACCAACGCGAAAGTCCTCGCTCCCTTCGTCACGCCATCTTGAACAGCGCGACCTCGGACAGCGTCGGGCAGGCCAGGGCCTCGTCGATCCGCACGCGTAGCGCGCCCACGGTCCGCGGCGCGTCGAGCTTCACGAGGCGACGTGCGCCGATCGTCGAGCCTTCGTGGATCGTGTGCCACTCGCCGCCTTCGCCGACCTGCAGCGTGAAGCGCGCGACGCGCTGACCGAACTCGACGTGTTCGCGCAAGCGGACCACGTCGAACGTCACGGGTGCGTCGAACTCGAGCGTCAGCTCGGCCGTCGTCACGTCGTCGTCCGTCGCCCAATACGTCGGAGCGTGCCCATCGACGACGTGCTGCGGCGAGAACGCGGCGTCCTCGCCACGGACGTTCGTCGCGCGGACGATCGCGCCGCGCGCGAAGTCCTGCGCGAACGTCGAACGCAGCGTCGCGGAGAGCGCGCGCAACACGTCGACGTCGCCCGTCGGCATGCGTCCACTCGGATCGAGCACGATGCCGAGGTCGAGGCACGCGCCGCGACCGACGGACGCGAAGTAGAGCTCGAGCAGTTGCGCGGGCGTCTTCGCCTTGCCCTCGTGTGCCGCATGCCAGAACCAACCCGG
>JAEUIB010000858.1 GCA_016795255.1 Planctomycetota bacterium | reverse complement strand
TGCTGGTGCTCGGCTTCTTCGCGGTGTCGCTGACGTTCGGCGCATTGCGGCGTTCGCCGAAGGGCCGCTACGCGATCGACGGCTTCATGCTGCGGATGCCGATCTTCGGCGAGCTGTTCACGAAGCAGGCGATCTCGCGGTTCTCGACGACGTTCTCGACGCTGCTGAAGTCCGGCGTGCCGGTGCTCGAATGTTTGTTGATCGTCAAGAACGTCGTCAACAACTCGGTGTTCGCCGGCGTACTCGACGATGTCCACAACCGGATCATGGAAGGCGCGGACATCTCGTCGCCGTTGAAAGCGAGCAAGATCTTCCCGCCCGCCGTGGGCTACATGGTGTCCATCGGCGAGCAGTCGGGACGTCTCGAAGAGATCCTCGACCGCCTGTCCGAGGCGTACGACGAAGAGGTCGACCTGGCGGTCCAGAAGATGACGGCGGCGCTCGAGCCGGTGCTCATCCTGTCGATGGCCGGCGTGGTCGCGTTCATCGTCATCGCCATCCTGTTGCCGATGCTCCAGCTCTCGAACGTCTGATGGGCTACACTCCGACCGTTGCGGCTCCCACGCGCCGCGCCGCAAAGACAACGCAAGTCATTGAGAATGAGGAGGTTTCGATGTCCGCTCCGCTCACCCGTACTTCCCGGCGCCGCCGCGGCTTCAGCTTGATGGAGTTGATGGTCGTCATCGCGATCCTCGGCATCCTCGCGACCCTGGTCGCGACGAACGTCGTGCCGATCCTCGCCCGCGGTCGCGAGACGAAGGCGAAGAGCGACATCAAGGCGATCAAGGAAGCGATCACGTCGTACCGCACGGTGCACAACGTGCTGCCCGACTCGCTCGATCAACTGACCCAGCCGGACCCGAAGAACTTCAACGAGACCTACATCGAAGAAGGCAACGAACTGTCCGATCCGTGGGGCAACCCGTACGTCTATCAGCGCGAGAGCAACAGCAAGTACACGATCATCTGCTACGGCGCGGACGGCATCCCCGGCGGTGAAGGCGAAGACGCCGACATCGACGACAAGACGATGAACAAGAAGGAAGACCAGTAACCGCGGACCGTCGGAGTTCCGGCCGGCGCGTCCTGCGCCGGCACGCCCTCGTGCGAGGATCGACCATGACCACGATTCGACGATGCCCCCCGCGCGGCTTCACGCTGCTCGAACTCGTCGTGGTCATCGGACTGCTCGGCCTCTGCTTCGGCCTGATCTTCTTCAAGATGGACGCGTTCGTCCCGTCGTCGCGCATCAAGTCGTCCAGTCGCGAGCTGGCGTCCCGCGTCGAACAAGCGCGCAACTACGCGATCGTCTCGGGGCTGACGATCCACTTCCAGTACGACATCGAGCAAGGCCGCTACCGCTACTACGTGCCGTTCGAGCTGTCCGAAGAGGACGGCAAGACGATCATCGGCGAAGGCGAGACGGTCGTGTTCGACTGGGAGTTGCTGCCCGACACGATCCGCATCAAGGACATCATCATCGGCGAGAGCGATCCGATCGACAGCGGCATCGTCACGATGTCGTTCGAACCGCGCGGCGTCGCGACCGGCCACATCGTCCATCTGACGAAGGAAGAGTCCGACGTCGTCTACTCGGTGGTGACGCGCTCGATCCTCGGGCTCGTCGACGTCGTCGAAGGCAATCTGCAACCGGAGGTGGCCGGTGACAACGTGTTCTGACCGCCCCACCCGCCGCCGACGCCTCGACGCCGGCATGACGATCCTCGAGGTCACGGTCGCGCTGATGGTCGTCGCGATCGCGATCTTCCCGATGCTCGAAATCCGCGAGAAAGCGACGATCTCGGCCTACGCCGCCCGCAACAACAACATCGCGACGTCGCTGGCGCGCCAACTGCTGTCCGAAATCGAGTTCCGCGGCATCAGTCCGCTTTCCGGCGCGTTCGACAACTACCCGGGCTTCTCGTACGAGGCCGAGATCACCCTCGAGAACATCGTCACCGGCGAAAAAGAAGAAGACCAGGCCGACAAGAACAAGAAGTACAAGAACAAGAACCAGGACGACGCGACGTACAAGCCCGCCGATTCGACCGATCCGAACGAAGGCGAGGACGACACGTCCGAATACAACCTGCGACGCGTGCACCTGACGATCAAGTACCCGAACTTCGGCAAGCCCGACGAGATGCTGCAACTGAAGATCGAAACGCTGATGCCCCCGCTGCCGGACAAGTACGGCGACAAGGGCCTGTCGAAGGGAAAGAACTGATGGACGCTCGACTGCACCGCCCCACGTCGCGCACGCGCGGCTTCACGATGGTCGAGATGCTCGTCGTGCTCGGCATCGTCGGCTTCATGATGGCCACGATCTACGGCACGCTGTACAGCACGCTGAAGATCAGCCGCGACGTCAACCTGCGCGTGTCCGGCTCGAAGGTCGGCCCGATCCTGCTCGACCAGGTCGAGCACGACCTGCGCGGGCTGTTCGCCTACAACATCCACGGCAAGAGCCTGCTGCGCGGCGAGAACATGCGCATCAGCGGCATGGACGCCGACAAGCTGTCGTTCGTCTCGCAAGTGCCGTCGACGACGGCCTGGGTCGAGGACGACAAATCGATCTTCGCCAGCGTCAACGAGATCAGCTACGGCCTGTCGCAGAACCCCGAGAACTCGGACTACCTGCTGTTGTGGCGCGGCGAGGACTTCTTCGTCGACGACGATCCGCTGAAGGGTGCGAAGGGCACGCCGCTGTACCGGCGCATCACGGGATTCAACGTCGTCTATTACCGCGAACTCGGCGAGGACGCGGAGAAGTTCGACGACTGGGATCCGGCGAAGGAGAAGAGCCTGCCGGCCGCGATCGAGGTCACGCTGTCGATGGAAGTCGATCCGAGCGCGGTCGCGGGTTACGCGTCGGGCGAGCCCGAGCGGCACACGCACACGTTCACGCGCTGGATCGTGTTCAACCAGTCGATGCCGCTGACGCTCGCGGTGCGCCCGAAGGTGCCGGCGCTCGGCGTCACGGAAGACGAAGGCGGCGACGCCGCTTCCGGCGAGAAGGACAAGGACGACGCCAAGAACGGCAAGGGCACGGACGGCCCCGGCAAGACGACGTTCGGCAGCGGCAAGGGCGGGAAGGGCAAGGGCGGCAAGGGGAAGGGTGGCAAGGGCGGCCAGAGTGGCGGCCTCGACGACATCCTCGGCGGCCTCGGCGGCAAGGGCGGCGGCGGGAAGTAACCGACTCGCCGATGCGGCGGCTCCGAACGCAAAAGCGCCCCGCGCCGATCTCGATCGGCGCGGGGCGCTTGCG
>JAEUIB010000849.1 GCA_016795255.1 Planctomycetota bacterium | reverse complement strand
GGCGACAGAGCGCCGATCGTCGCCGCGACGATCGCCGCGAGCGGACCGCCAGCGAGATGACCGAGCATCGCCAGCAGCACGATCAGGATCAGTCCGTACGCGTGTGCGGCGTCGACGACGCCCGCTGGATCGCCGCCGCGCAGCAGCACGAACGGAGCGGCGAGCAGCGGGAATCCGATCGGGTATCGCGGCGGGTAATCGACTCCGCCGACGTCGATCGCGAACCGGCCGTCCATCGCCAGCGCGCGCGCCGCGAGGCCGTACTCGAGCGCATCCGGGCGCGGCTTGAGGTCCTCGCCTTCGCGCAGTTGTGCGCGTCGTCGCGTCTCGAAGCCGACGACGAACACGGCGACGAGGACGACGGCGTACAGAAGGTGCGCGGCTCGCATGCGATCGCGCGCTCGGGCTTACTTCTCGCCCTTTTCCTTCTTCTCCTTGTCGACCTTCAAGCGCATGCGACGCAGGTCCGTCGTGATGAACTCGACGTACTCGTCGTTGAACTCGCTCCAGTCGTCGTCGGTCTCGAGCAGGAAGATCTCGCCGAACGACTTCTCGTTGCCCTTGCCTTGCAGCTCGGCCTTGAAGAACTCGCGGAACATCGGCTCGTACTTGCCGCCCTGGAAGTTGTTCAAGAACTGCACGAGCGCCCAGCCCTGCGCGTACACGAGTCCCGTGATGCGCTGGTTGTTCGAGTTGCCTTCCTGGTTGTTCTGCGCGGCCTTGAAGCGCATGAAGTCCATGCCCACGAGTTCACGGACCGACAACGCGTACTCGCCGAGGATCGCGCTCTGCGCGGTCTGGAACCGATCGGCGATGAACTGTCCGAGTTCGAACTCGCGGACGAAGCCCTTCTTCTCCTCGCTGTAGACGAGCTTCGACTTGTGGCCGCCCATGAAGTCGGCGATGCCCTCTTGGAACCACGGCGACTCGTTGAACTGCATGACCTTGCGGCCGGTCGCATAGTCGACGAGCTGGTGCGTGCCTTCGTGGAACATCACGTGCCACAGGTCGCTCTGTCGCCACTGGTAGAGGATGCCGGTGGACGGCACGTAGTAGCCCGCGATGAACTCCTCGTTCGCGAGCCGGAGTTCGGGCTTCTCTTCGCGGACCTTCTTGTAGTCGTCCCGGCTGTCGAACACGAGCACGACGACCGGCTCGTTGACGTCCTTCAGGTCCGCGATGGTCCGGTACTGGCGATAGAACTCCTGATAGAGGTACCCGAGGATCTCGGCGTACTCCTTCTTCAGCGTGTCGGGATCGAAGCTCGCCTTCGTCTGCGCGGCGACGAGGTACGGCCGCGGCATCACGCCGTCGTCGAAGAAGTAGGTCCAGAAGCCCTTGCCGTACGCCTCGTCGAGGCGGTCCATGGCTTCCTGACCGCGCAGCGTGAAGCCGTCGCGCTTCATGAAGTCTTCGTCGTCCGCGGCGGCCGCCGGCTTCGGGTCGTCGGCGTCGGGCTTCGGCGGGTCGTCGAACGCGAACAGCGACACCGAAGTCGCCGTGACCACCGACGCGAACAGGAACAGAGTGGCCAGCGGCCAGCGAGCGCGCATTGCGGACTCCCGAACGAACCAGGGCGGCGCGGAAAGGCCCGGAGTATAGCCGCGGCACGCACCTGGGCCGCGCCGGGTTCCTCACTCGCCGTCGGGGCGATAGACGTTGACGGCGCCCGGAAGTTCCCGCTCGAGGATGCGCTGCAGCACGTGGATCGCGCTCGCGTCG
>JAEUIB010000895.1 GCA_016795255.1 Planctomycetota bacterium | reverse complement strand
CACTCGAGCGCGCCGAAGCCGAAGTCGCACGACTCCGCGCGGAGCTCGAGGCGCGCAACGGCGCCGAGGCCGCCGTCTCGCGCTTGACCGCGCGGGTCGACAGCGAACTCGCGCGCATCGAAGAGTCCGTGCGGACGCAGTTGGCCGCACTCGGTTCGGACGTCGTCGCGCTGGCGCTGGCCGCGGCCGGCCGCGTGCTGAACGTCGAGCTGACCAGTCCGACGTTCGATCTGGGCGCCATCGTGTCCGAAGCGCTGGATCGCGTCACGACCGGCGTCCGCTCCGACAAGGCGATCCGTGTGCGGGCGTCGAGTCACGATCTGCAGACGCTCGACAAGGCCGCGCGGATGCATCCGTCCGCCAGCGAGCGCGTGGTGCTCGAAGTCGACCCCGCATTGGCGCGGTCGCAGGTCGTCCTCGAGTGCGATCTGCGTCGCATCGTCGTCGACGTCAAAGCCGAGTTCGAACGCCTGAAGGCCGCGTTGTCGGCCGAGGACGATCCCCATGGTTGAGACGTCCTCGCAATCTTCGCAGTCTTCGCAGTCTTCATGGCCGGTGTCGGCGGGCGCGGCATCTCCGGCTGCGGCGCGGATGCGGGCTCGGCTCGCGCGGTTCACGCCGTACCCGGTGCTCGGGACGCTGACGCGCATGATCGGCGTGACGGCCGAATGCCGCGGGCTCGACGCCGAGCTCGGCGAACTCTGCGTCATCTCGCGCCGCAACGGACCCGCGGTCGCCGCCGAAGCGATCGGCTTCCGCGACGGATCGACGGTGCTGATGCCGCTCGCGGACCTCGACGGCGTCCGGCCCGGGGACGCGGTACGTGCCATCGGGCGCCAACTGCTCGCGCCGGGTGGAGACGAGCTCCTCGGCCGCGTGCTCGACGGCATCGGTCGTCCGCTCGACGACAAGCCCGGATTCGCGCGCCCGTACTCGTATCCGGTCCATCGCGCCGCGCCGTCGCCGTCGGAGCGCTGCGCGATCCTCGATCCGTGCGTGACCGGCGTTCGCGCGCTCGACGGACTGTTGACGCTCGGCCGCGGTCAGCGCATCGGCATCTTCGCCGGCGCCGGCGTCGGCAAGAGCACGCTGCTCGCCGCGTTGTCGACGCGATCGAACGCGGACGTCACGGTGATCGGACTGGTCGGCGAGCGCGGCCGCGAGGTCTACGACTTCGTCCGCGACTCGATGGGGCCGGAAGGCATGAAGAAGGCGGTGGTCGTCGCGGCGCCGTCGGACGCTCCGCCGCTGCAGCGGTTGAAGGCGCCGTACGTCGCGACCGCGATCGCCGAGAGCTTCCAGCAGCAGGGCAAGCACGTGCTGCTGGTGATGGACTCGATCACGCGCTTCGCCGCCGCGGCGCGCGAAGTCGGGCTCGCGCTCGGCGAGCCGCCGACCGCGAAGGGCTATCCGCCGTCGTTGTTCTCGCACCTGCCGCGGCTGGTCGAACGGCCCGGCAACTTCGCGAAGGGCAGCATCACGGCGATCTACACCGTGCTCGTCGAAGGCGACGACCTCAACGATCCGGTCGCCGACTCGGTGCGGTCGCTGCTCGACGGACACGTCGTGCTGGCGCGGTCGCTGGCCGAGCGCGGTCACTTCCCGGCGATCGACGTGCTGGCGAGCGTCAGCCGCTTGATGCCGCACCTCGTGAAGCCCGAGCACATGGGCCTCGCGTCGAAGATGCGGCGCCTGCTCGCGCTGCATCGCGACCACAAGGACCTGATCGACGTCGGCGCGTACAAGCCCGGCGCCGACAAGGCCGTCGACGAGTCGATCAAGCGGATGCCGGCGATCGAGGCGTTCCTGCGTCAGGACCTGTCGAAGCCGTCGCCGCTCGCCGACACGATGAAGGGACTGGAGCAGGCCATCGGAGGCGCCGGATGAGGGCGTCGACGCTGGAACGGTTGCTGGAACTGCGCCGCCACGAGGAGCAGCGCTGCCGGCAGGAGCTCGGACTCGCGATTTCGGCCGAACGCGACGCGGCGGCGGCGACCGCGCGCACCCGCGCCCGGCTGGATCGGGAGCGCGAGGAGATGCGGGCCGCGCTGGAGGCCGGTTCGATGGATCCGAAGCGGTTCGTCGCGCGGATGGAGGATCTGCGCGTGACCGAGCGCGACGTGGAGCTGGCCCGGGCCGAGCAGGAACGTCGCAAGCGGCTGGTCGCCGAGGCGGAAAAAACTCACGACTCTGCGAGACAGGCCAAAAGGTCTCTGGAGAAATTGGACGAAAAAAGGCGGGAGGCCCGGGAGCGCCATCTCCGCCGGATCGAGCAGAAGTCGCTCGACGAGGTCGGTCTGCGGCGCTTCCGTGAGCAAGCCGAAGCGGCCGGCCTCGTGCACGAGGAGACGTCATGAGCGCGGCGACGAAAGTGGTTCGAGGAGTGATGCTGGTGCTCGGCGCGGTCGGCCTGTTCTCGGCCGGCCTGGTCGGGACGCTGGCAGCACGCGGCAAGCTGAACAAGGAATACCTCGGCCCGATGTTCGGCATGGAGATGCCGAAGGAACACGATCCGCTGGACCTGAAGACGCCGGTCCGCACCGTGCAGCCGAAGCCCGAACCCAAACCCGCGCCGGTCGAGCCGAAGGTGATGCCGGCGATCATGCTGCCGTCGCCGTTCTCGTCGGAGGAGACGGACACGCTGTTCGCCGAGATCCGGCAGATGCGCGACGACCTGAAGATGAAGCTCGCGAAGGTCGAGTCCGACCGCCGCGATCTCGATCTCGTGCGCGCGGACCTCGATCGACGCTTCGACGAGCTGAACCTGCGCGAACAGCAGCTCGAGCAGGAGGCGCGCCTCTTGACCGGCGAGCGCTCGGAGCTGTCCGAGAAGTCGGTCCTCGTCCAAGAGGCCGAGGTCGAGAACCTGAAGAAGCTCGCCGCGGACATCGAGAAGATGCCGGCGCAAGCCGCCGCCGAGCTGCTGCAGAAGTACACGCCGGATCAGTCGGCGAAGATCCTCACGCACATCAAGGCCCGCGAGAGCGGCAAGATCCTCGCCGCGTTGCCTGCCGACATCGCCGCGAAAGTGGCCGAGCGCATGCTCGGCGTCATGTCGGGCGACTCGAAGTCGGCTGATTCGAAGAAGAAAGAGAAAGGCAACTGACCATGGCCGACGAGAAGAAGCCGGAAGCCCCAGCCGCTCCCGCGGCGCCGTCGAAGATGAAGGCGATGCTGCCGATCCTCGTCGCGGTGCTCGTCTGCGTCGCCGGCGCGGTCACGGTCGGGATCATGGCGTTCCCCGACGCGCACCTGCCCGAGCCTCACGGCGGCGTGCCGGCGAAGAAGGAACCGAAAGAGACGTTCCAGGCGCCGATCCCGAAGATCCTCGTGAACCTCGCCGAGGACACGCGAGGGAACCGGATCCTGCAGGCCGAGATCACGCTCGAGATGTCGGTCGTCGATCCGCTGGCCGCGCAGGCCGAGTTCAACAAGCTGCTGCCGAAGGTCCAGGACAAGCTCATCGCGACGCTGTCGTCGTACACGGCGACGGACCTCGAAGGTTCGCAATCGAAAGAGATGGCGAAGACGCGCATCAAGGACGAGATGAACCGCGACCTGTTCGGGGAAGTCGAGATGAAGGTGGCGAAGGTGTTGTTCACCGAGTTCGTGGTGCAGTGAGAGGCGACTCCGATGGCCGACGGGAACTTCGGACAGGACGGCGCCGACGGCGCGCGACGACGACGGAAGTCAGATGCGACTCCGGAGCCGGTCGATTTCCGCAGGCCGCCGCGTCCGACCGGTGAGCGACTCCACGCGATCGAGCGCACGCAGGCGCGTCTCGGCTCGCGCGTCCAGAGTTGCATCGCGAACTACTTCCGTCGGCTGTTCGCGGTCGACGCGCAACCGATCGAGGTGCATCAGTTCGACTTGTTCGTCGCCGCGCGCTCGGCGAAGGACTGGATGGTCCCGCTCGCGGCGAACAACGGGC
>JAEUIB010000894.1 GCA_016795255.1 Planctomycetota bacterium | reverse complement strand
CCGCTCCTTGCAGGGCGCTCTGGACGATCGAGTTCCACAGCTCTTCTTCGGTGTGGTCCTTCCGCAGTGCGAACGTCGTGCGCTGCTCTTCGCGCAGCGTCCACGCCGGCGAGTCCTTCGTACGCGCGGCGGCGTCGAGCCCGACGTGGAGTCGGCGTGCGCTCCACGTGTACTCGGCCAACGACATCGACCGGCCGGCCAGCGTCGCCTCGAACGTGTCGGCGGCGATCGGCCAGAACGAGAAGGTGTGCTGGGCGCGGGCCCACGCGCGCGCGACGTGACGCACGACGCTGACGTCGTCGTCCGGCGCCGGCGGGAACGGTGGCAACGCGGCGAACGCGACGTCGAGTGCGCCGCGGGCTTCGAGGTAGCGGGACAGCGCCGCTTCGGTCAGCGCTCCGTCGGCCGGCGGCACGAACGCGGCAGCGCCGCTCGAGCGCTCGAGTCGCTGCGCGACCGCCGTCATCGTCCGTTCGAACGCGGCGCGCTCGCGCGAGACCAGCACGGCGGCGATCGACACGCCGACGAGCAACACGACGAACGAGCCGAGGAAGAGTCGAAGGCCGAGTCGCACGGGAACTCCTCGAACGGACGGACACCTGGTCGATCAACCGTCCTGCATGCCCTCGAGCGCGAACAGGTCGACGACGAAACCGGGGCTCTCGGCCTGCAGTTGGTCCTTCATCGACAGGATCAGCGCGAGCTCACCCGGATCGAACGTCGGGTACGCGGCCGCGAGTTCGGCACGAACGTCCTTCACGCCCTTGTCGTTGTGATTGCCCTGTTCGAACTCTTTCAGCGAGTCTTCGAACGCCGTGTTCAGCGCCTGCGCTTCCGCGTTGCCGGCCTTCGCGGCGGCGATCAGCGTGCCGTGCATGCGCGAGGTCGACCAGCGGTACTCGGCGAACGACATCTCGCCCTGCTCGAGCATCCCGGCCAAATCGGCGGGAGCGTCGGTCATCGCGGCGAACATGCCCTTCATCGCGCCGAACGCCTGCTTGATGCCGGCGAGGAACCCCGCGTCCTCCTTCTTGCCGATCGCCTTCAGGTCTTCGTAGACCTTGGAGGTCTTCGCGACCATCGCGCTGCGGATCTTGACGAAGCGCGAGAACCGATCGGCGCCGAGCTTCGCGTCCGGCGCGGGGGTGAACGGGAACTTCGCGTCCACCGCGTTCAGTTGGGCCCGTCCCGCCTCCATCTTCTCGGCCATCTGCTTGCCCTGGTAGCCGACGTAACCGATGCAGCCGCCGCCGAGGACCAGGACGATCAACGTGAACACACCGAGGAAGATCAGACAGCCTTTCATGGAATCCCCGCGAGTCTGGTCCGAATGAAGTCGGATGGGACGAAGAACCCGGGCAGGATAGGCCCCGAAATCTCGGGACAGAAGCCCGAGGGACGAAACGCCGCGGTCGGCCGCGGCGTCGAAGGCCCGCAACCGTTGCGAGCGACCCGCGTTCGGCGGGCTCCCGGGGCTCGAGCGTTGGAGCATTCATGGTTCGACTCGTCGCGTTCGCTGGTTCGTTGCGCAAGGACTCGTGGAACAAGCGCTTGGTGCGGATCGCGGCGGACGGCGCACGCGCGGCCGGCGCGGACGTCACGGTGCTCGATCTCGCGGACTTCCCGATGCCGCTGTTCGACGAGGACGTCGAGCGCGAGCACGGCGCGCCCGCCGCAGCGCAGGCGTGGAAGGCCGCGCTGAAGGCGGCCGACGGCATGTTGATCGCGTCGCCGGAATACAACAGCTCGGTCAGCGCGGCGCTGAAGAACGCGATCGACTGGGCGTCGCGACCCGCGCCCGGCGAGCCGCCGCTGGCCGCGTTCGCGGGCAAGACCGCGGTGCTGATGGCCGCGTCGCCGGGAGCGCTCGGCGGGCTGCGCGGTCTCGTCCACCTGCGGTCGATCCTCGGCAACATCCAGATGCTCGTGCTGCCGGACCAGCGGGCGTTGCCGAAGGCGCACGATGCGTTCGCCGCCGACGGCTCGCTGAAGGACGCCAAGCTCGCCGACGAGATCCGCGCGCTGGGTCGACGCCTCACGGATGTGACACGAGCTCTCGCTCCGACCTGAAACGGCCACGGGGCGCTGCGCGCGGCGGGACTTCCGCTCAAGTTGCGGAGGCGAAACGCCCGATGCTGGAGGGTTCAGCTCCACGGGTGTCCGTCTCGGAGAGAGTCCGTCCATGGGAGAGGTCTTCGTCGGTCGGCAGCCCATCTGCGACTCCGCTTTGGAAGTCGCTGCGTTCGAGCTGCTGTACCGCTCGGATGGGGAGAACCGCGCGAAGATGCGCGACGGTGACGCCGCGTTCGCGTGCGTCGCGATGAACACGCTCGCCGACGTCGGTCTCGAGCGGCTGGTCGGCAATCGACCGGCGTACATCAACGCGACCGAGCGCGTGCTGGTCGACCAGCTCTACAAGGTGGTCCCGCCCGAATCGATGGTCATCGAGGTGCTCGAGTCGGTGCTGCCGAGCGACAAGGTCGTCGCGGCGATCCGCCGCGCGCGCGGCCTCGGTTACCGCATCGCGCTCGACGACTTCGTGCCGGGCGATCCTCGTGCGTCGATGCTCGACCTCGCCGACGTCATCAAGGTCGATCTCGAGCGGATCGATCACTCCGAATTGCAGGCCTTCGCGAAGTCGCTGCAGCATCCGCAACGGAAGCTGCTCGCCGAGAAGGTCGAAGCGTGGGACGTCTTCCGCAAGTGCAAGACGTACGGCTACGAACTGTTCCAGGGGTACTTCTTCTGCGTGCCGGAGATCGTGCGCAAGAAGACGCTGCATCCGGATCGGCTGACGCTGCTGCGTCTGTTCGTCCGACTGCAAGACGTCAACGCGACGATCGAAGAGCTCGAGGAGCTCGTCCAGCACGACCCCGGCCTCTCGTACAAGATCCTGCGACTGGTCAACTCGGCGCTGTACTCGACGGTCCGTGAGGTCGAGTCGATCCGCCACGCGGTGGCGTTGCTCGGGTTGCATCGCGTGCGCGAATGCGTCGCGATGCTGCTGCTCGCGCTGGTCGAGGAGAAGCCGAGCGAACTGCTGCGCGAAGCGTTGGCGCGCGCGGCGCTGGCGCGTCTGATCGCGCAGTCGACGAAGCGCGCCGATCCCGAGAAGTGCTACACGGCCGGCCTGCTGTCACTGCTCGACGCGGTGATGGACATGCCGCTCGACGTCCTGCTCGCGCAACTGCCGATGTCGGTCGACGTGCGCGTGGCGTTGCTCGAGCGGACCGGCGAGATCGGCCGCATCCTGAACGGTGCGGTCGCCTGCGAACGGTCGGACGTGGCGCAACTCGAGACTCTCGGGTTCGACATCCCGATGGTGCAGGCACATTTCCTCGACGCGCTCGACTTCTCACGGGACGCGCTGCTCGCCACGAGCTGACTTGGTGCGACGATCGGAGACGCGGCATGGGGGTGCTGTCGTGGATCCTGAACCGGTTCTTCCGGCGCGCTCCGGCGCGTGCGGTGGTCGCGGTCCCGTCCGCTCGTCCGAGCGCGGCGGACGCTCGCCGGCGCGAGCCCCGTGAGCCCCGGACGAGTGCGGCCGAGCCGGCCGCCACTCCGTTCCCGTCCGCGATCACGCATCTCCCGCATCCCGATCGCGTCGCCGTCGAGTCGATCCCCGAACGCGAAGCCGTGTGGCTCGACGCGATCGAGCGGCGCGTCGTCGCCGGTGACTTCGACCTGCCGCAACTGCCGTCGACGACGCTCGCCGTCGTCGAACTCGCCGCCGACCCCGACGCGGCGGCGGCGCGACTCGCGGCGCTGGTCGAGCGCGATCCGGTGCTGTCGAGCGAACTGCTGAAGACGGCGAACTCCGTGCTGTTCTCGGGCACGGCGCCGGCGCAGACGCTGCAGCAAGCGGTGGTGCGGCTCGGTGCGCGACAACTGCGCGGGCTCGCGTTCGCACTGCAGATGAAGCGCGTCGTGTCGCGTGCGAAGGGGCTGACGGCGTACGCCGATTCGTTCTGGCGGCAGGCGACGTCGATGGCGAAGCTCGCGCGCGAGGTCGCCGCGGCGGCGCGGCTGGACGAAGACGAGGCGTTCCTCGTCGGCCTGCTGCACGACATCGGGAAGGTGCCGCTGCTCGATCTGATCGCGCGCGAAGTGAACCAGCGCAGCGACGTCTCGCGTGCGTTGGTCGGGCGCGTGTTCGCGAAGTTCCACGAGCAGGTCGGCTCGCAACTCGCAACGCGCTGGAGCCTGCCGTTCGACCTCGCGCAGGTCGCCGGCTGCCATCACGACTTCGCGGCGAACACGGCGTCGCCGCGCTTCGCGGCGCTCGCGAGCCTCGTGCACGGGCTCGACTTGCAGCTCGCGCTCGGCAGCGAGCCGTCGTTCTACGAGCTGCGGCAGCGACCGGAGTTCGAGGTGCTCGGCATCGCGCCCGAAGCCCGCGGGGTGCTGCTGAAGGCCTGCGTCGCGGCGTTCCAAGCCGCGCAGGCCGAATCGAACGCGTTCGCCGCTCCGCGACCCTGACGAAATCGGGACGGGCGTCCCTGTGAACGGAGGACCGCGCGAAGGCCGCGGTTACACTCCGCCGGTCTTCGGATTCGGCCCCCCGAACTCGTCCCCTCCACGAACCGCATGCAAACGGAGTGACCCGATGCGTCGCTACGCCGTCGCCGCCGCTGCGCTCGTCGCAGCGCTGGCCCAAGCGCACCTCCACGCCCAGTCGTTCGTGAACTGGGAGAACCCACACGTCCACCCGATCGATCTCACGCCCGATGGCGCGACGCTGCTCGCCGTGAACACGCCGGACAATCGGCTCGAGTTGTTC
>JAEUIB010000805.1 GCA_016795255.1 Planctomycetota bacterium | reverse complement strand
GCCGCGCGGACCGGATGCGATCGTCGCTCGACTGTCGAAGCGCCTGCGTGCCGAGAGCGAGTACCGCGATCCGCGTGTCCTCGATCCATTGCGCGTCCTCTGCGAACGGGATCGCGCGGGGCGGCTGTTCACGGCGATGGAACCGCGCGTGTGCCTGTGGGACGTCGGCCCGAAGAACGTCCTGGTCGACGCGGCGCGAGCGACGGCGATCGACGTCGAGGACGTGCGCCTCGATGCGGCCGGCTACGAGCTCGCGCGCGTCCGCCACCATTTGTTCGACCAGAACGAGCCCGCGTTCGACGCGTTCCTCGACGCGTATCGGAAGCTCGCCAGCACGCCGCTACGCGCGGAGATCGACACGACGCTGCGCGCGTGCGAGATGCTGTTCCTCGCGCGGCACGCACGGATCACGAAATGGCCGGGACAGGCCAAGCGCTTCGCGAGACGCCTCGAGGAACTGGTGGCGCTGGCCTGACGGTCGTGCCTGAATCGAAGTTCACGATTCAGGCTTCGCCCTGCTCGGCGATCAGCGCGACGATCTCCGTGGCGCCGGCGCCTTCGGCGAGGCTGTGCGCCGTCTTGCCGTCGTCCGACGCGACGTCGCCCTTCGCCTTGAAGCGGAGCAGCGTGCGGACCATCTCGACGTCGCGATGCATCGCGGCGGCGTGCAGCGCCGTGAACCCGCCGCTCTGTTGCGCGTTCGGGTCGGCGCCGCTCTCGAGCAGCAGCGAGACGATCTCGTTGCTGCGCGCGGCGGCCGCCGAATGCAGCGGCGTCACTCCGCTCGGGTTGTCCGCGACCGCGTCGGGATCCGCCCCGTGATCGAGCAGGAACTCCGCGACGTCGAGGTGCTTGAAGAAGCACGCCAGATGCAGCGCGGTGAACCCGTCGCGCGAACGCTCGCCGATCAGCTTCGGCTTCGCCTTCAGCACGGCTTCCAGTCGCGCGCGGTCGCCGAGCGCCGCGGCTTCGAACACGTCGAGCTGCGGCTTCGCCGCGATCAGCGCGTCCAGCGCGGCTTTCTTGCGGTGGTAGGCGGCGGTCAGCACGGCGCTGATCCCCGTCTTCGACCGTGCACTCGCCAGTTTCGGATCGCCCTTCAGCAACTCCCTCAGTGCTGCCGCGTCGTCCTTTTCGATGGCGACGAACAGTCTGTCCTCGGCCTCCACCGCATGCCTCCGTCGTGGAATCGCGTCCCAGGAAAGTCGCGCCCGAAGCGCCGGGCCGAGGTTACCCCGGCTCGTGACGTCGAGCCAAGCTCGTGCGCGCAACAAGTCGGCCCGCGCGACCACGGGGCCGCCTGGCGCGCCGAGGCGTGCTCGCGGAGGCGATCGTTCGCGACCACCGTCGAAGTCAGCCGTCGAGGTCTGCCGTCGGAGATCAGCCGTCGAAGCGGATGCGGCCGAGCAGCGCCTTCGTCGTCTGGCGGCCGATGCCGTCGACCTTCTCCAGATCGGGGAAGCTGCGGAACGGACCGTACTGATTGCGGTACGCGACGATCGAGCGCGCGCGTTCGGGCCCGATCTCCGCGAGCAGTCCGAGCGTCGCTTCGTCGGCGGTGTTGACGTTGACGATCAGTCCCGGCGCGCTCTCCGGCGCGTAGTGGCGATCGATGCTCGCGGTATGGACCTTCGCGAGCAGCAACGCGGCGCCGAGGACCGCGGCGCCGCCGAGGATGCGCATCCGCGCGGCTCGAGCGTCATCCGCTCGCGACTTGTCGTCCTTCGTCTCCGTCACCATGCGTCAGGACCTGCTCTGCCGAGTGCTCGACCGCGCCGAACGCGGGGCCGCGAGACTCCAGACTCGCCATGCGCCGCCGCGTCGTCTGGAGATTGAAGAAGTGTCGGAACACGGCGTCCATGGCCTTCGCGACAGCTTCTTCGTCGTCGACGGTCCACGGCTCGGCGCCGGTCGACACGAGCAGCGCGTCGTCGGTCCGCGTGACCTGGGCCAGCAGGTTGTCGCCGATGCGGAAACAGACGACGTCGCCGTCCTGCTCCTCGAGGACGTCCGGCGACAACCGCAGCAGCCGCTCCTTCATGTCGTCGAACAGCGTCCGCGTGACCTTGCCGCGCGCTTTCGCGAGCTTCTTGCCGGGCTTCTCGGCATGGAACCCGGGCCGCAGCGGCATCGTCGACAGCGGGGTCGAGGACTCGTCGAGATCCTTGCGCGTCGTCGCGAACGCACGCACCGGCGATGCGCTCCGCGACGTGACCACCAACTGGAAACCGGTCGCCGAATCGACGACGGTGCACTCGAACGTCTTCAGCGAGGGAATCTTGAGCAGCGCCAACAGGGCCTCGGTACGCTCCGCCAGCCGGCGCGCGACGAGCAGCAAGCGCGGCGTGTCGTGGACGTCGAAGCCGCGTTCGGGATTCAGAGCATGGAACAGGCGCGCGGCGCGGCGGAACTCGAGCACTGCGGTCGCGGCGCGCTGGAACAGCGATTCGCCGGTGCCGTCCTCGATCAGGACCAGTACGGGACGACCTTCGACGTCGTGGGCGAGCACGTCGATGACCAAGTCGTCGCCGATCACCAATTCGGTGGTCATCGTGCGCAGCCCGCTCTCGAGGAGGTCGACGTTTTGCGCGACCAAGAACCCGAGAGCCGGCGCGCGCCCATCATCGATGGCGCGGACCGGAATCATGCGAGACACTCCGCGCGGCGGACCGTCGTGGCGACCTGGGTGAACTGGCTCGTCCCGCCGAAGACGCTGCGGATTGTAGGTCGAATCCGAACGGACTCAATCCATTGGGTTTCATGCCCGAAATGACCTCGCTCTCTGTTTCAGCGGCGCGAAGCCTCTTTCCGGTGACCCGGACCTACGCGTACTTCAACGCCGCCGCCAACGCCCCCCTGGCCACGCCGGTGCGGGATGCTCTGGTCGCATACGCCGACGACGTCGCGAACCACGGGGCCGTCCATTGGGCGTCGTGGTTCGAGACCGCGCGCAGGACCCGCTCGAGCGCCGCCGCGTGGCTCGGCGTCGACCTCGACGAGATCGCGCTGATCCGCAGCACGTCCGAAGGGATCAACGTCGTCGCGCAGGGACTCGATTGGCGACCCGGCGACAACGTGGTGCTGGTGCGCGGCGACTTCCCCGCGAACGTCCACCCGTGGATGAACTTGCGGCAGGACGGGGTCGAGGTCCGCTTCGTCGAGCCCGCCCCATCGCTGCGCGTCACGCCGGACGACCTCCTCGCGCGCTGCGACTCCGCGACTCGCGTCGTGTCGGTGTCGGCCGTTTCGTTCGTCAACGGCTTCCGCATGGACGTGCGGACCCTCGGCGCCACGCTGCGCGAACGCGGCATCCTGCTGTTCGTCGACGCGATCCAAGCCCTCGGACACGTACCGCTGTCGCCGCGCGACGACCACATCGACTTCCTCGCGGCCGACGGCCACAAGTGGATGCTCGGCCCCGAGGGCATCGGCTTGCTGTTCGTGCGCAAGGCATTGCTGCCGCGGCTGCGACCGCGCTTCGTGTCGTGGCTGTCGGTGGAAGATCCCTACGAATGCTCGCGCTACGACAGCCCACTGCGCAACGACGCGCGACGCTTCGAGTACGCGACGCCCAACACCGGTGGCATCCATGCGTTCGAGGCCGCGCTCGCGCTCGTGCGCGCGGTCGGCATCGACGTGATCGCGCCGTACGTC
>JAEUIB010000780.1 GCA_016795255.1 Planctomycetota bacterium | reverse complement strand
GTCGCTCACGAGGCCAGCTCCAGCGCCGGCGCCGGCGACGGCGCCGCGAGGGCTCGCGCGAAGCACGCGCGCAGCGTCGCGACGTTGTGCGTGAGGTCGAAGCGTTCGAGCGCGCGCGAGCGGCCGGCCGCGCCGAAGCGTCGACACGCAGCGCGATCGGCGAGCAGGCGCTCGATCGCGGCGGCGAGGCTCACCGCGTCGTTCTGCGGCACGAGGTGTCCGTTGACGCCTTCCTCGATGATCTCCGGCACGCCGCCGACCGGCGTCGACACGCACGGCAGGCCGCACGCGAGCGCCTCGAGCAACGTCGTCGGCAGCGCATCGCGGTTGCCCTGATCGTCCTCGACGCACGGCAGCGCGGCGATCGACGCCGTCCGCATCAGCGGCACGATCGACTCCTGCGACAGCGCGCCGGTCAACGTGACCACGTCCCGGAGCTGCAGTCGATCGACCTGGGCTTCGAGCGCCGCCTTCTCTTCCCCGTCGCCGACGAGCACGCAGCGGAACGCCGTGCCCCTGCCCTTCAGCAGCGCGCACGCGTCGAGCAACACGTGGAAACCCTTCTTCGGCACCAGTCGACCGACCGCGAGGATCTCGGGCGGCGACAAACGCTCGGCGTCCGGCGTCGCGACGAAGCGCGACAGGTCGACGCCGTTGTAGAGGCGCAGCAGTTTGTCCCCGCGGCCGGGCGCGAGCCGCTCGAGGACGTAGTCGCGATTCGCGTCGCAGACGGTCACGGCGAACGCGGCTTCGTCGAGCAGCCGCGCGAACTCGGTCGGCGACACCGTGTCGCGATAGATGTCCTTCGCGTGACACGTGAACGAATACGACGCGCCGGTCAGCATGCGGCACGTCAGCGCGGTACGCGCGGCGATCGTCGCGAAGTGCGCGTGGACGTGATGCAGCCGGAGTCGCGCCATCGCCAGCGCGACCGCGAGCGCGCGCTTCAGGACCGGCGTGCCCTGCGCTTCGCCGAGATCGAGCAGGTAGTCGAGCGCCGCGCCGAGCCGGCCGAGCATCGGCTGCACCAGCGATCGATCGCGCAGCAACTCCGAGAACGCCTGCTGCAGGCGCATCTCCGGCACGTAGACGACCGGGTTCTTCAGCTCGGCGACGGCGGCGTGGAAGCGCCCGTCGTCCGGCGGGTACAGCGAGATGACGTGGACGTCGACGCCCTGGCGCTGCAGCTCGAGGACCTCGTTCAGGATGAACGTCTCGGACAGTCGCGGGAACTTCTTCAGCACGTAGCCGACGCGCATCGGTTCGGTCCGCTCAACCGGCGACATGGTTCACCTCGCGATTCGCGGCGATCGGCGTGGACAACAGCGACGCCAGCACGCGAGCCGCCGCGGCTGCGCCGCCGCAGTCGGCGCGCATCCGCGCGGACGGCACGAGCCGATGCTCGAGCGCGGCCTCGACCATCGTCGCCAGCCGCTTCGGCGCGTCGCGCTCGTCGAGATCGATCGAGCGCGCGAGCCCGAGCGACTCGAGACGTTCGGCGCGCGTCTTCTGCTCGAGGCGCGGCCCGCCGCGCGGAGCGAGGATCGCCGGCACTTGCGCGTCGAGGATCTCGGCGACCGAGTTCGCGCCGGCCATGCTGATCACGACGTCGGCGTTCCGCAGGCGCTGCGGCACGTCCTTGCGGAACGCGTCGGTGCGGACCCGCGCGTCGTGCGCCAGCGACTTCCGCAACCGCCGCTGCTCGTGCGGATCGAGGAACGGACCGAACGTGAACTCGACGTCGAGGTCGGCGTCGGCCAGCGGTCCGGCGAGCGCGGCCGCGACGGTCTCGTGCAGCAGCACGCCGTCCGCGCCGCCGCCCGCCATCACGAGCACGCGCGGCCGCCGGCGCGTCGAGGCTTGGGCCGGCGCGACCGGCGTGCAGACGTAGCCCGTGTAGTGCAGCCGAGCCGCGACGTCGGGCGCGAGGTCGTACTCCTTCGCGACGTCGAACACGCGACGATCGCCGTAGACCAGCACGTCGTCGAACCACTGCCGCACGATCTCCGACAGCGACTCGTCGCCGAACTCGCGCGCGACGCGCGACGGCGCGTCGAGCACGTCGCGCATGCCGAGCACGACGCGCGTCTGCGGGCGATGCGTCCGCAACCACAGCAGCGTGTCGCGCAACTCGCCGGCGGCGCCGTACGGCGCGTGGTCGATGAGGACCGCGTGCGGATCGAAGCGGCGCACGGCTTCGAACACGAGTCCGCGACGCAAGGACAGCGCGAGGTCGACGCTGACGCCGAGGTTCGACGGCACGTACCGGCCGAAGCCGTCCTTCGTGAGGATCGGCAGCTTCACGACGTCGCACGACCGCGGCAGGCCGAAACAGTGCGGACGCGCCGCGCCGGTCACGTAGAGGATCGAGACGTCGTCGATCTCCTGCGCGATCGCCCGCGCGATGTTCGTCGAGCGGCGCAGGTGCCCGAGTCCGTACGTGTCGTGGCTGAACATCAGCACGCGCGGTTCGGTGTTTCGAGGATCGACCATGGCTCGGGCTCCGAGAACGCGACGCGCCTTGGGCAGGACGCGACGGCCCGAAGAACAAACGCCTTGCCAATGGTCGGAGCGCGGGTTCGGCACCCCTTGACGCGACCTTCACTCCACATTCACGACGGAGACCCTCCCGATTCGAGACCGGTCGGCGCTCCGCGGCGTCCCCGCGACCGCTTGCGGGGTGGCACACGCCTTGCACCGGACTCGCCCCTCATGCGAATCCTCGTCGTCATCGCTCTGCTGCTGGCCGCGACCGCGGTCGCCGCGTGGTTCGTCCTCGCCGACGAGTCGCCGTCGCCGACCGTCTCGATTCCGGTCGCACCGTCACGGATCGAGACGGAGGACGTCGCGATCGACGACCTTCCGCCGGTCGATGCGGCGTCGACTCCGATCCGCACCGCGACGAGCGTCGACGTCGAACCGGACGAACCGAAGGACGCGCCGGCGCAACGCCCGTCGACGGGGAAGCTCGTCGTCCGCGTCGTCGACTCCGACTCGCGGCCGATCCCGGGCGCGAGCGTCATCGCGTTCGACCGCGCGGGTCCGGCCGACGAGGTCGCGGAGGCGCGGACCGGCCCGGACGGCATCGCGACGCTGGCGGTCGCCGCCGGCGTGAGTCATCGCGTCACCGCCCGCGCGGAGATCGCCGGCGCCGTGCTGTGGGGAGACGTCGAGCCGGCCGCGGCGAACGACGACGTCCGCATCGTCGTCGTCACGACGGTCACGCAGCGCGGTCGCATCCTCGACGCGCAGGGTTCACCCGTCGAAGGCGCCGTCGTCGTGCTCGAGTCCGGCCCCCACTCCGAGTTCACGCGCACGTCGGCCACTGGCGCATTCGAGTTCGTCGAGGTCACGCCGGATCCGGCGCAGCTCGAAGTGCTCGCTGCCGGTCACGAGCGACTGCGCGTCGCGATCACGCCGAGTCCCGTCCCCGTCGACTTGACCCTCCGCGCAGGGACGCGCATGCGAGGCGTCGTCGTCGACGCCGAATCAGGAGCCGCGATCGCCGCCGCCGACGTGACGATCACCGCGCGCCGCAAGGTCGCCGGTTCGACGGTGAAGGTCGTGCTCGATCGCGGCCACACGGACGCATCGGGCTCGTTCGCGTGGGCGACGACGTGCGTCGACGGCGTCACGCTGACCGCGCGCGCCGACGGCTATGCCGCCGCCGCGATCGAACTCGACGACGACGACGGGACCGCGTCGGTCCGCCTCGAGCTGACCCGTTCGCGCACGCTGCGCGCGACGGCTCGGCTCGCCGATGGATCGCCGGCCTCGGGCGCGCGTGTCGTGCTGCTCGGGCTCGAACACTTCCAAGCGCGGACGCGCAAGACGCGCGCGGCCGACGACGGCTCGTTCGTCGTCGACGAGATCGACGCGCGCGCGGAGTTTCGCATCGTCGTCTCGCACCAAAGCGCAGCACCCGTCGTGCTCGCCGACTCCGAGTTCCCGCGCGAGCGCCCACGCGACGTCGTATTGCCCACGCGCAATCGCGTCACCGGCGTCGTCACCAGCGCGACGGGAACGCCGTGGACCGACGGGCACGTCGTGCTCGAACCCGCGGCTTCCGGCG
>JAEUIB010000775.1 GCA_016795255.1 Planctomycetota bacterium | reverse complement strand
GAACGTGCCGTCGGCGTTCTTCACGGCGAGCGTTTCGCCTTGGAGGAACGCTTCCATCTCGCCCTGGACCAGATGCAGCGGCTTGCCGCTCTGGAAGCGCGCCTTCGTGACGACCGGCGGCCGAGGCGTCGCCGGTGCGTCGCCGGCGCCTTCGCCTCCGCGCCGTCCGCGGCCGCCGCCGGGGCCGCCCGTGCCCTCGGTCGACAACTCGAACGCGTAGCTGCCGGCCTTCGCGAATGACGAGCAGACCGTGACCAGTTCGGCCTTCGCGTCTTGGACCGGAGCGGTCGCTGCGGGGTCCTGCGCGGTGGCGCAGACGAGCACGAACGAAGCGAGCGACATCATCGAGGGGACTCCTTGCCGTGATGTTCGGGGGCGTGGTGATCGGGGCCGTTCCCGCGCGACGGACCACCCATGGGTCCACCGAAGCCGCGTCGGGATCGCCAAGATTCGGAGCGGAAGCGCTCGAGCGTCGGTGCGTCGACGATCGCGCCGAGTTGTTCGTCGCGCGTCTTCCGCAACGCGTCGATGGACGCGTCGATGGCGTCCTCGTCGAGTCGCTTCGACGACGCGTCGCCGTCGGTGCACTTCGGCTTGAACAGCGCGCTCTTGCCGGCCTCGTAGTCCGTCAACGTGCGCTCGATCCGCGCGAGTGCGTCGGCGGCCAGCGTCGTGTTCTTCGCGAACCACGCGACGTCGCTCTCGACGCGCTCGCGGCGGCGCTTCGCGAAGACCTCGTCGATCATCGCGTCGAGGCGCTCGCGTTGTTCCGTCGTCAGCACCGCGAGGATCTGCTCGCGCGTGCGATCCATCACGTCGCGCATCGAGGCCTCGTGGGCCTCCATCGCGGCCGCGCTGTCCTTGACCAGTGCGTCGATCCGCGCGCGCTGCGCGTCGTCGAGGCCGAGTTCGTCGAGGAAGTGCTGCGGCGGACCGAGCGGCCCGTCGAAGCGGCGTGGGCGCTCACCGGAGCGTCCGCTGCGTTGTTCGCTCGGCATCGCGTCGTCCGCCGCGAGGCGCGACGACTGCCAGCCGATTCCGAACGTCACGGCCAGCGCGACGCCGGCCCACAGGACGGACTTCATTCGGGCACCTCCGTCGCGAACAGCTCCGCGACCAACGTCTCCGCAGGGGCGCGGGTCTCGACGTCCGTTTCGTCCGGCACGATCCACGCGAACAGCGAAGAGTCCGTCGGTTGCGCGACGGAGTCGTCGAGGCGCGGATCACGATCGATGAACGACAGCGCGCCGAACACGACGGCGGCCACCAACGCGACGCGACGCGCGACGATCGCGGAGGCGGCGTCGGCGAGGGCTCGCGGCGAACGCCCGCCGATGCGCGCCAGCAACGCGGCGGTCGGCGCGGCGCCGTTCAGGCTCGAGAGCGCGGACCGGACGATCGCGTCCACGTCGCGCACGTCGGGATCGCGTCGCCCGTCTGGTCGTCCATGCGTCATCGCGGGACCTCCGTCATCGCCGTCGCTCCATGGCCACGCTCGAGCCGCGGGAATCGTCCGCCGACGTTCGGCCCACGGCGAATGAGCACGACTTCGTTGCGCGTCGTCACCGAATCTCTCCGTCGATGGGCCGTGTCGACACGCCGCGCACGGCTCGTTCGCGCTCGCTCGAGCGCGAAGCACAGGAGTCGCGACGCTCGATCGTCGAATCCGCCGCCAGGACCTGCGTCAGCTTCTCGCGGGCGCGCTTGATGCGCGTCGCGACCGTGCCTTCGGGCCAGCCGAGCGTCTTCGCGATCTCGTCGTAGCGCAGCCCTTCGAGATGCAGTGAGAACGCCGAGCGCTCGGCGACCGACAACCAAGCGAGCGCACGCAGCACGTCCTCGCGACCGGACTCGTCGACGGCGGGGCTGCCTTGCGCCCGGTCGACGCGCTCGGTCGAGATCGAGTGGCGCGCGAGGAATCGCCGCACGCGGTTCTTCGCCGACGAGGCTTCGCGCACCGCGACCCGGTAGAGCCAGGTCGAGAAGCGAGCGCGGAACTCGAAGCTGTCGAGCTTGCGATACACGAGCAGCCAAACCTCCTGAGCGACGTCCCCGGCCAGATGTCGGTCGCCGAGGATTCCGGTCAGAACGCGAAGCACCGAAGCGTGGTGGCGATCGACGACGGCTCCGAACGCCGTGGCATCGCCGGCGAGCACCGCACGCACGCAAAGCGCGTCGGGGTCCGCAGTCGCGGGTTCCGCTGGACCATCGCTCGGAAGACGTTTCAGGACCAACTCCTGCTCGACCCGATGGCTTGCCGGCTCTCGCGGCCGGCGACGTAGGAGGAGTCCAACCGCCCCCAGCCTTTCAGGGAATCGAACTTTCCGACGTGCCCAGCCCACCCCCAGACGAAGGTGCAGACCCGGCACACCAAGCGAACGATCCACCGACCACCGAGAAACCGCCCGACGCAACTCCTGCCGCATCCAGGCCCCAGCCCGCGTGCGATCGCCGGCGGCAACCGGACGCGGGCTAGCATTGTGCGCCAAAGGGACTTACGCACGAGCGTCCAACGTTTGGCCAAGTCCCCACGCCTTCAAATGACGGGGACCGACGCAAATGACGGGGACAGACGCGCCTCCGTCCCCGTCATGTACCCACGCCTTCACATGACGGGGACAGACGCGCCTCCGTCCCCGTCATGTACCGACGCCTTCAATCGCCACGGCGGAGCGCGAAGCGCGACCCGAAGTTCTCCCCCGGGTTCAAGCTCGAGCGCCCTGAAAACCACTCCGTCGCCGGGGAGCCAAACCCGAACGGACAGCGGAGTCGCCGCGGCCCCTCGCTCGTTCCGCACGGATGCGACGATCCGCTGATACGTCTCGTGCAGGAGCGCCGGAACAACCGCGTTCTTGAGAGGTGGGAGCATCATTCGCGCGCGGAAGAAGTCGCCCCGTGCGTTCGAGGGGC
>JAEUIB010000763.1 GCA_016795255.1 Planctomycetota bacterium | reverse complement strand
AGGCCGCGCGCGAGCTCGGTCTGCGGACGTCGCTGTGGTCGGTCTCACCGCGGGACTGGCAGGATCCCGGACCCGAAGCCGTCGTCGAGCGCACCCTTTCCGCCATCGAACCGGGTGATATCGTCTTGCTCCACGACGGGTCCGCAGAACGCGCGGGTGGGCACCCGGATACGGCGGTCGCGCTGCCTCGCCTGATCGGGGAGCTGCGTGAACGCGGGTACGAGGCGATTCGACTCGATGAAATCCTCGTCCATCGATGACAGCGGCGGCAGCGCTCCGACGGCGGAACGCTGGCTGGCGGCGCCATCCGGTCGCTCCGACCATTCATCGTCCACTCGACTCGAACGCCCACGCGTGCTCGTCGTCCACCTGTCGATCGGCGGCGGCCACAGCAAGGCGGCGACCGCGGTCGCGAGTGCGGTCAAGCGCGTCCAGCGTCGCGCCGAAGTGGCGTTGCTCGACCTCGAGGACGTCGCGTCGCCGTTGTTCCGCGCGATCTACAAGGATGCCTACCTCAGCTTGGTGAAGAGCGCCCCGCGGTTGTGGGGAGCGCTCTACTCGGCGGGACTGACGGTCCGTGGCAGTGGAGCCGTGCCGAAATGGCTGCGGCCGCGCTGCGTCGGGCGCCTCGCGGCGGTCGTGCGCGCGTTCGATCCGCACGTCATCCTCGCGACCGCGGCGCCGGTCAGCGCTCTGCTCGGCCACTTGATCCAGACCGGCGTCGTCGATGCGCGCTTGGCGGCGCTGCTGACCGACTACCACGCGCATCCGAGCCATCGGTCCGCCGCGGTCGAGCGCTTCCTCGTCGCGAGCACGCGCGTCGCGGCCGGTCTGCGCAAGCTCGGAACGCCGTCGAAGCACATCCGCGTCACCGGCATCCCGGTCGACGCCGCGTTCCGCCGATCGCGCGACCCTCGCGCGGCGCGGCGCGCGCTCGGTCTCGTACCCGACGCACGCGTCGTGCTCGTGATGGGCGGCGCGCTCGGCACCGGCAACATCTCGAAGACGATCCGCGCGCTCGATCGCATGCGCGTCGGCGCCGAGATCGTCGCGATCGCCGGTTCCAACGAAGCGCTCGAAGCCGAACTCCGCGATCTGCGCGCGGCCGGGCGCCCCCACCTGCATCCGTTCGGATTCACCGGCATGGTGCCGCAACTGATGGCGGCGGCCGATCTGTTCATCACGAAGCCCGGCGGGATCTCGACCACCGAGGCGCTGTGCTGCGGCCTGCCGATGGTGTTCGTCGATTCCCTGCAGGGGCAGGAAGCGCGCAATCAGGAGTTCTTCGTCCGCGCGGGATGCGCCGTCGCGGTCAAGCACAAGCGCGATCTCGCCGGTGTCGTCGACGCACTGCTGTCGGACGACGCGCGCCGCGCGACGATGAGCGAGCGAGCTCTGGGCCTCGCACTGCCCGACGCCGCGGAAACGGTCGCGCGCGAAGTCCTCGCGCTGGTGCGCCCCGAGGACGCGAACGTCAGCGCTGGATCTCGAGCTTCGTGACGTCGATCGTCGGCACCGCGCCCGACTGACTCACGCGACCGCGCACGCGCACCTGCAGCCCGACGAAGTCCGTCCACCGATAGCGCTTCGACGTGGCGTCGATGCGGACGAGCACGCGCGAGCCCTGCTCGATCGAGTACGCGAGCCCGCCGTTCTCGGGACGCGAGCGCAGGAACCCGACCCACTCGCCGCTCGATCCCGCGCTCGCCGGAGGCGTCTGCGCCGGTTGCGTCGGCGTCACGACCGCCGGCGTCACCGGACCGCGCGCCGCCGCTTCTCGCGCGCGCCGATCGGATTCCTCGCGTTCGCGCTCCTGCGTCGCGCGCAGTTTGCGTTCACGCTCCGCACTGGAAGCCAGCGTCGCGACCAATTCGCGTTTGCTCTCGATGTCGCGCAACAAGTCCGCGTCGTCGGTTTCGACGCCAAGGCGCGTCAGCTCGTTCTCGATCTCGTCGTAGTCGGCGTCCGGACCGCGTGACCTCTGCGTCTCGATCCGTTCCACGAGACCATCGAACTCGACGCGCAGCGCCGCCTCGGCGGCCGCCCGCGCCTCGCGTTCCTTCGTTGCGTCGGCGGCTGCGGCGAACTTCGCGTACAGCGCCGAACGCGCGTCGGCGACCTCGACCGAGATCGCGTCGTCGAGCGTGCCGACGAGATCGAGCACGGTGTCCTCGACGTAGACCGTCAGTCGGCCGGGCGGCGTCACTTCGAACCAGTCCTGGTCCGGCCCCGCGGTGTTCCACACCAACAGCACGTCGCCGGGCCCGATCTGGCCGATCGGATAGTCCCCCTGCGAACTCGGGATCGAGCGCACGTTCACGCGCTCTTCGTGGCAGCGGCCGAGTCCGTCGTCGTCGACCTGCATGAAGCGGCTGTGCACGTACGCACGCACGCCCGACGGCACGAGGATCTCGCAGAAGTGATTCGGGTGGTAGCCGACGATCAAGACCAGCGTGCCGGGCTCGGCGCGACGGACGACGCGGTAGTTCGGATCCGGACCGGAGCGGAACTCGGCGCCGTCGGCGGCGACGCGCGCGACGGCGATCACGGCTTTGCCGCCCATCCACGCGACCGGGTCCTTCTCGATCTGCAGCGGCGTCAGCGTCTCGCCTTCCTGCGCGGACGCCCCACCGAACATCCCGACGAACCCGATGCACGCGACGAGCCACGCCACGTGCGACCGACGACCTTGCCGAACTCGATTCCCTCGCGGTGTCTTCGCCATGGGCGCGAAGCTACCATCGCGCCCCCATGCGCTTCGAGTTCTTCGAGTACATGCGTTGGGCCAAGGTCGACGCCGGCCGCGGCGAGATCCGGCTGACCGCGAGCGGGCTGTCGGACCTCACGCTGGCGGATTTGCAGCTCGGTGCGGCCGACCTCTCGCTGACGCCGGACGGCTACTACCCGCCGCAGAAGCTGACCGACGCGTACGCGCGTCATTACGGCGTCCCGCAGGACTGCGTGTTCGCGACGTCATCGTGCTCGTACGCGAACGCGATGGCGCTGCTGTCGACCGTCGAAGCCGGCGACGACGTCCTCGTCGAAACGCCGTGCTACTCGGTCCTCGAGCACCTGGTGCGGTTCGCCGGCGGCAACGTCGTGCCGCTGCCGCGGCGCCAAGAACGCGGCTTCCGCGTCGAACCCGACGACCTGCGCGCGGCATGGACGAGCCGCACGCGCCTCGTCGTGCTGACCAACCTGCACAATCCGAGCGGTGTCCGCCTCGACCCGTCGACGATCGACGCGCTCGGCGCGTTCACGCGAGAGCGCGGCGCCACGCTGTTCCTCGACGAGGTCTTCCTCGACTTCGCGCCGGATGCTCGGACGTCGTTCCGCCGCGACGCCGACCGGATCGTCACGACCAGCGTGACCAAGGCGTACGGCCTCGGCGGGATCCGCATCGGCGCCGTGTTCGCGGATCCGAAACGCGTCGAACGCATGGCGCGGCTGAACGACCTGTTCGTCGTCAATCCGCCGTGGCCGTCGACGCCGATCGCGATCCGGCTGTTCGAGCGCCACGCCGCCGCGCGCGCGCGGATCGACGCCGTCGCCGCCGCGAATCGTCCACTGCTTCGCGCGTTCTTCGAGCGCCACCGGGAACTCGAGGTCGTCTGGCCCGAGCACGGGATCGTCTGCTTCCCGCGCTTCACCGATCGCCGCGAGACGTCGGCGTTCTGCGAACGGCTGCTCGCGCGTCACGGAGTGAACCTAGTTCCGGGCCGATTCTTCGGCGCACCGGAGCACGTCCGACTCGGCTTCGGCGTCGCGACCGACGTGCTGCGCGAAGGCCTGCGGCGCATCGGAGTCGCGCTCGGCGAACGCTGATCTCCGAAGTTCGCGAACTCGGGTTCGCGAACTTGCGGTCGTCCCGGTCCCTCGTCCACGCACGTCAGTCGTTCGGCCACTCGGGCAGCTCGGACTGCAACCGGCGCTGCACGACCTGGAACGCGAGGCCGTGACCCGCCGCCAAGCGCGCGACGTCGTCCGCTTCGGGCGCACCGCGCACGATGCCCGCGCCGCGGACGTACTTCACGCGCACCGGGCCGAGCGTCGTCTCGACGACGACGTGCCGACGCTCGAGCTTGGTGCGTTCGACGCGCTGTCGGCGAACCCCCAGCGTCGGCGTCTCCGCGTACAGCGCGCGTTCGACGGCGTCGACGTGCGCTTCGTCGACCAACACGCTGAACAACAGTCCCGGGCGGGACTTCTTGCCCTGCGTCGCGATCGTGAACGCGTCGAGTGCACCGAGTTCGAGGACGCGGGTCAGCGCATGGCCGACGACTTGTCCGCTGGCGTCGTCGAGATTCGTCTCGAGCAACACCAGCGTCTCGTCGCGGGTCGGCTCGGTCGCGAGCACGACGCGCAGCGCGTTCGGCGGCCCCTCGGCGCGCACGCGGGAACCGAATCCGTATCCGACCGAGCGCGGCACGAGCGAGACCGACGTCACCGGCGTCGCCAGCGTCGCGAGCAGCGCGGCCCCGGTCGGCGTGACCAACTCGCCGGGCAGGCGGGACAGCCGCACTTCGAATCCGGCCAGCAGTTCCGCGACGGCCGGCACCGGCACCGGCATCTCGCCGTGCGCGCAGCGCTGCGTGCCGGAACCCTCGGTGATCGGGCCGACCAGCACGCGTTCGACACCGAGGTGGCGGAGGCCCGCGACCGCGCCGACGACGTCGACGATCGCGTCGGTCGCGCCGACCTCGTGGAAATGCACGTCCTCGGGCGAGCAGCCGTGGACCTTGCCCTCGGCGACCGCGAGGCGCGTGAACACCGCCGTCGCCCGCTCCTTCACCCACGGGTCGAGCGACGACCGGCCGAGGATCTCGCGGATCTCGCGCAATCCGCGATGCGGGAGTTCACGTCCGGCCTCGACGACGACGTCGACGCGGAAGCCTTCCATCGCGTCGCGCCACACGCGCTCGATCTTCAACACGTATTCGTCGAGTCCGAGCTTCGCCAGCTCCGACCGCAGGACCGCTTCGGGCAGTCCGGCGTGGATCAGCGACCCGAGCACCATGTCCCCGGCGATCCCGGAGAAGCAATCGAAGTACGCGACGCCCATGGCCACCCACCGGGAGTTCAAAACTCGGACTCGCCGTACGCCCGCCCGACGAGTTCCGCCGCGACAACAGACCGGGACGCATCCGAGCCGATGATATCGGCGGGCGTCGACGCTGCGCGAATCCGGCGGACGTGCTACCTGCACGACGTCGGTCGCTACCATTCGCGCGCCTTCGGATCGGATCGCAACCATGCGCACTCGCGTGCTCGCTCTCTCCTTCGTGTTCGCGACCTTGGCACTCCCGCGCGCGCTCGCGCAGGACGACGACGACGACCCGCCGCCGAAGCCGATCGTGGTCGAGCCGGGCCGGGGACCGCAGATCCCGTTCGACGAGACCCGCTGGGAGTTCTGGTGGTTCTACAACCGCGACCCGCTGATCCGGCTGCGCGGCAAGATCCAGGACAAGGCCCAAGCCAACGCCGGCGCCGACGTTCCGTTCGAGCTGGCGACCGACAAGGAACGCCAGGACTCGATCATCCCGAAGCTGATCGGCATGCTCGAGGACAGCAACCCGGAGGTCCGCGCCGCCGCGGTCCAGGCGCTGGCGCGGACGCGCGATCTCGGCGTGCGCCCGGCGCTGTTCCGCGAGCTGCGGGACACTCAGTTCCTCGTGCGACTGTCGTCGGTCGTCGCGCTCGGAGTCTGGGGCAACACGCAAGCGCTGTCGCGTCTCGAAGACATCGTCAAGGACGGCACGCGCGAGCAACAGGAACGCCTGTACGCGGCGGTCGCGCTCGGCCTGATCGGCGGCGCGGCGACGTCGGAGTCGTTGCGCCAACTGCTGGCGCCGGCCGAGTTCGCGAAGCTGCCGCGCTTCGTCCAGGCCGGGCTGGCCTACGGCGTCGGCATCACGCGCGAGAACGACAACGCGGACCCGATCCGGCAACTGCTCGGCACGAACGACACGACCGATCCCGAAGTGCTGTCGAACCTCGTGCTGGCGCTCGGCAAGGTCGGCGATCCGAACGACGTGCCGGCGGTGCTGAAGTGGCTCGACGCGAAGGACGCGCAGGTGCGTCGCTCGGCGGCGATCGGACTCGGCGTGCTGGCGCGCAAGAGCGCGAACGCCGGAGTCGTCGAACGCCTGCGCAAGTCGCTGCGCGAAGACCCCGACCTGGTCGTGCGCAACTTCGCCGCGATCTCGCTCGGCTACGTCGGCGGCCCGGAAGCCGTGAAGCTGCTGCGCACCGAGGTCCAGGACGGCGCGAAGACGCTGCGGCCGTTCGCGGCTCTCGCGCTCGGACTCGCGGGCGATCCCGAGTCGGTCGAGCCGTTGCTGCGTCTGTTCAATTCCGAATCCGACCCGTCGATGCGCGGCGCGTTCGCCGTCGCGCTGGGTTTGCTGCGCGACGGTCGCGCGTCCCCGGACCTGCGCAAGGCGCTGACGAAGGAAGGCGAGCCGGTCGTCAAGGGCTACGTCGCGCTCGCGCTCGGCATGGTCGGAGACGTCGAAGCGATCCCCGAACTGCGCAAGGTGTTCGACGGTGCGAACGACGTCGAGTTGATCCCGAACACCGCGACCGCGTTGGGGCTGCTCGGCGATCGGCAATCCGTCGATCTGCTGATCAAGCGCGCGCAGAAAGAGAAGAACGAGCACGTCCTGCAGAGCTTGTGGTTCTCGATCGGACTGCTCGGCGACAAGTCGGCGGTGGCGCCGCTCGTCGCGGCCGTCGAGACCGCGCAGGCGCCCGCGTACGTGCGGGGCTACGCGGTGATCGCGCTCGGCTCGATCGCCGATCCGGAGCCGGTCCGCGCGATCGCGCGGATCTCGTCCGACTCGAACTACACGATCATCGCGAACTTCCTCGACGAGCTGTTCGTCATCCTCTGACCGGCGGTCGCTGGTCGTCGGTCCTGGCTCGCCCGGGTCGACCGAGTCGCTCAGTTCGCTCGCAGGATCGTCACTCGCCGATGCTGACCCCGGCTCCGAGGCCGGTGACCAGCGTGCGCTCCGCGTTGCCGCAGTTCACGGCGATCTCGAGGTAGCCGAACGAATCGAAGATCGCGAGCGCGTTGCCGCGCGCGGCCGCCGCGTACGAATCGACCGGCTTGCCGATCACGCGCGAACCGAGGCGCACGACGCGACGCTCTTCGGGCAGATGCGCGACGTCCTGCGGGCGCAGGTTCGTGATCAGGTTGCCGAAGCTGTCGACGTGGATCACCTCGCCGCGCACGACGCCGCTGCCGCTGCGCACCGGCTGCGGCAACTCCAGCGCCTTCGGATCCGTGACCACCGGCCCGACGTCGGCGAACTCGAGGCCTTCGAGCAACCGCGCGGCGACCGGCGCGAAGATGTCGCGCCCGTGGAAGGTGTGCGAGAGCTCACCGCCGCGGAACCAACGCGTGTTGGTGACGGCGCGCACTTCGTCGCGCGGATCGAGGACGCCGGTCAACAGCCCGTTGTCCGGCGCGAGGAAGACGTGGCCGCGCGATCGCGCGCACAGGATCCGCCGCGTCGAGCCGACGCCCGGGTCGACGACTCCCACGTGGATCGTGCCGGCCGGGAAGAACTCCCAGGCGCCGCGCAGTTGGAAATTCGCCTCGAGCACGCGCTGCGGCGCGACCTGATGCGTCAGGTCGACGAGGCGCGCCGCCGGATGGATGCCGAGGATCACGCCCTTCACGACGCCGACGTACGGGTCGTGCTCACCGAAATCCGTCAACAGCGTGACGATGCCCGACAGCTTCATGCGTGCGGCGTCCCGAGGATCCCGAGGAGTTCCGCCTTCTTCGCTTGGAACAGCGCCGGCGACGTGGCTTCGAGGTTGAGGCGCAGCAGCGGTTCCGTGTTCGACTTGCGGACGTTGAACCACCAGCCCGGGTACTCGATCGTGATGCCGTCGAGATCGTCGCGCTTGCCGTCGGCGTAGCGCTTGCCGAGGCTCGCGATGACGGCGTCCTTGTCCTCGACCTCGAAGTTGATCTCGCCGGTCGACGGGTACTTGCGCAGCTCGCGCACCACCTCCGAGAACGGCCGGCGATCCTCCGCCAGGATGTTCAGCACTTCGATCAGCGCGATGATCCCGGAGTCGGAGTACCAGTTCTCGCGGAAGTAGAAGTGCCCGGACAGTTCGCCGCCGAACAAGCCGCCTTCGCGGCGCAGCACGGCCTTCATGAACGAATGGCCGACGCGCTCGCGGATCGGGCGGCCACCGAGGCGCTT
>JAEUIB010000710.1 GCA_016795255.1 Planctomycetota bacterium | reverse complement strand
CGCCTGCATCTCGCGCCGTACCGCGAGCGCTACGCGCAGAACCTGTCGGGCGGCTGGCGGCAGCGCCTCGCGCTCGGCTGCGCGCTGCTGCATCGGCCGGACGTGTTGTTCCTCGACGAACCGACGGCCGGCATCGATCCGGTCGCGCGCCGCGAACTGTGGAATCTCCTGTTCGAGCTCGCCGCCGACGGCACGACGCTGTTCGTCACGACGCATTACATGGACGAGGCCGAACGCTGCGACCGCGTCGCCTACGTCCATTACGGCAGGATCCTCGTCGACGGCACGCCGGACGAGCTCAAGGCGCGGCCCGACCTGACGCTGCCGAACCAGCGGCGCGTGCTCGTCCGCGGACCGAACGCGACGCACGTGCTGCGCGCGCTCAGCGCGATGAAGGACGTCCACGAAGCCACGGTGTTCGGCGCGGAAGTCCACGCCGTCGTCGCGAACGAGCTTCCCGACGCGGAGCTCGTCGCCCGACTCGATCGGGCCGGTCTCGCGCGCGCGCAGGTCGAAGGCGCCGAGCCGAACCTCGAGGACGTGTTCGTCACGATGGCGCGGAGGAACCGTGTTTAGAGGGCTGGCCGCGATCTTCTACAAGGAGGCCCGCCACGTCGTCCGCGATCCCGCGACGTTCGTGCTCGCGCTGTTCATCCCGATCGTGCAGCTCACGGTGTTCGGGTACGCGATCGACACCGACGTCCGCCACATCAAGACGATCGTGCTCGACGGCTCGAAGACGGCGCAGAGCCGCGCGTACGTCGAGTCCTTGGTCAACACCGAGTACTTCGCGATCACCGAGTCCGCGACGTCGATCGACGACGTGCTGGCGGCGCTGCGTTCGGGCCGCGCGCGCGTCGGCGTCGTCATCGACCGGCGCTTCGCCGAGACGCCGATCAGCGGCGAGCCGCCGCGCGTGCAAGTGCTCGTCGACGGCTCGGACCCGACGGTGTCGACGCGCGCGCAGAACACCGCGATGCTGCTCGCGACGTCGCGGACCGCTCCGGCGTTCGACGTGCGGCCGCGCACGTTGTTCAACGAGGAAGGCCGCAGCGCGATGTTCTACGTGCCCGGCCTCGCGGCGGTGATCTTCCAAGTCGTGCTGACGATGCTGACCGCGTTCGCCGTCGTGAAAGAGCGCGAGGCGGGCACGCTCGAACAGCTGCTCGTCACGCCGGTCACCCGCGCCGGATTGATGGCCGGCAAGCTGCTGCCGTTCCTCGTCATCGGCTGCGTCGCCGCGGCGATCGTCTACGCGGCGATGGTCGTCGTGTTCCAGGTGCCGATCCGCGGCGACCTCGGAACGTTGACGACGCTGACCTTGCTCTACCTGGTCACGTGCCTCGCGCTCGGGCTCGTGATCTCGACGTTCGCGCGCACGCAACTCCACGCGATGCTGATCGCGTTCGCGGTGATGCTGCCGTCGATCCTGCTGTCGGGCTTCGCGTTCCCGCGCGAGTCGATGCCGGAGCCGATCTACGCGTTCACGTTCGTGCTGCCGACGACGTACTTCGTCAACATCCTGCGCGGCGTCGTTCTGCGCGGCGCGACGTTCACCGACCTGACGAACGACGTGCTCGCGCTCACCGCGATCGGCGTGACGCTGTTCGTCATCGGCACGGTGCGGTTCCGCAAGCGGCTCGACTGACGCAGACATCGTCGACAGCTCGATCAGCCACTAACGCTGAACACCCAACACGGCGTCCGCTCCCCGCAGCACGTGGGCCTCGCGCATGACGGGGACAGACGCGCCTCCGTCCCCGTCATGTTCGCGGGGCCAAGGCCTCCGCGACGGGGACGTCCGGCGCAACGGGGTCAGCCCCCGTGCGATCGCGCACGGGGGCTGACCCCTTTTCACGGCAAACCGAGCGCGTTCCGTATCTCCGTCAGGTTCGCCACCATGAAGTCGACGAACGCATCCTCTGTCGGGAACGTCGTGCTCTCTCTGGCCCCGTAGTTCTCGTTCTCGAGCAACGCGTGCTGCGCGCGCCACGGTTTCAGATGAACGACGAACCTGCGCTTGCCTTCGTGGTCGAGGATCGTCGCGGACTTCAACGTTCCGATTCCGACGGTGCTATGCGTGGTGACCGTTCGCTCGGGCTCCTTCGTGAACGCCGTCCAGTCCCCCGCCATGAACCAGTGGTCGAACTCGATCACCACACCCGAGGCATGCCGGAGTCGGCCCATGTTCGAGTCGTAACTCTCGATGCGTTCGTAGGTCCACTGGGACGGTTCGAGCGGCCTCATCGAGGGTCTCGCCCGCGATGAAGGAAATGGCCAGCCCCACACCGACAGCACGAGCAGTGCGAGCAAGCCCGTCCCGATCACACCGACGTCGAAGCGAGTCATCGACACCCCCTGACCCATTTCACGCCGACGCGTTCCGCTCGCCCCACGCGTGCATCGCGTCGAGGACCGGCGCGAGACTTCGGCCTCGGTCGGTCAGCGCGTACTCGACGCGCGGAGGCACTTGCGCGAACACGGTGCGAGCGACGATGCCGTCGCGCTCGAGCTCGCGCAGCATGCGCGTCAACGTCCGATGCGTGATGCCGTGCAAGTGGCGCTCGAGCTCGTTGAACCGCTGCGTGCCCTGCAGCAGGTAGTGCAGCACGAGCACTTTCCAGCGCCCGTTCAACACCGCGAGCGTCGACTCGACCGGGCAACCGACGTCCTTGCGTCCGCGTTTTGGCTTCATGGCGCGCGTCACGGTATCCGCCGGGATACCGACGTCCATGCGTGTGCGTTCTTGTGACCGTTCGACGGAGAGCTATCGAGCGGGCCTCGTGACCCGTTCGAATCCTCGGAGGAATCTTCCATGTCGTCGTCCCCCCGTCCCTCGCGTCTGTCGGTCAAGGACTCCGTGCTGCTGCTCGTCGACCATCAGTCCGGCCTGATGTCCTTGGTCGGCGACTACCCGCCCGACGAGTTCCGCAACAACGTGCTCGCGCTCGCCGACATCGGCGTGCTGTTCAAGCTGCCGACGATCCTGACCACGAGCTTCGAGACCGGCCCGAACGGCCCGCTGATGCCGGAGCTGGTCGAGCGCTTCCCGAACGCGCCGTACGTCGCCCGGCCCGGCCAGATCAACGCGTGGGACAACGAGGATTTCGTGAAGGCGATCAAGGCCACGGGCCGCAAGCAGCTCATCCTCGCCGGCGTCGTCACCGACGTCTGCGTCGCGTTCCCCGCGCTGTCGGCGCTGGCCGAGGGCTTCGAAGTCTTCGTCGTCGCCGACGCGTCGGGCACGTTCAACCACTCGGTGCGCGACGCGGCGCTGATGCGCGTGGCGCATGCCGGCGCGCAGATCACGAACTGGTTCGCCGTCGCGTGCGAACTCCAGCGCGACTGGCGCAACGACATGCAAGGCCTCGCGACGCTGCTCGCGAACCACTTGCCGGCCTACAAGAACTTGATGACGAGCTACGACGCGCAGACCGCTCGCTCGCGCTGGACCTCACGGCCCCCGAGATCCCGCATTCGCAGATCGGAGTCCTTCCATGACCACATCCCCGCGCATCCTCGGCGACGTCCCGCGACATTGGGTCGGCGACGGGTTCTTCGTGAAGACGATGTTCTCGTACTCCGATCTCGGCCACGACCTCAGCCCGTTCCTGCTGTTCGACTACGCCGCGCCGCGCGAGTTCCCACCGCGCGACGTCCCCGCCGGCGTCGGCGAACATCCGCACCGCGGGTTCGAGACCGTGACGATCGCGTACCAGGGCAGCGTCGCGCACCGCGATTCGAGCGGCAGCTCCGGCGTCATCCATCCCGGCGACGTCCAGTGGATGACGGCGGGCTCCGGCGTCGTGCATGAAGAGTTCCACGAGCGCGAGTTCGCGAAGCGCGGCGGCGTCGTCGAGATGGTGCAGCTCTGGGTCAACTTGCCGGCGCGGGACAAGAAGACGGCGCCGCGCTACCAGACGCTGCGCGCGACGACGATTCCGACGGTCGCTCTCGCGGCCGGCGTCGAAGCCCGCGTGATCGCCGGCGAGCTCGGCGGCGCACGCGGACCGGCACAGACCTTCACGCCCGTCGACTTGTGGGATCTGTCGTTCGCACGCGACGCGACCGCGACGCTGCCGCGCGCGGCCGGCCACACGGCGGCGGTGTTCGTGCGGCACGGCGCGTTGCGCATCGCGGACGGCGTGACGGTCGGCGCGGGCGAGCTCGCGCTGCTGCCGCACGACGTCCAGCGCATCACGCTGACGGCCGACGCGGACACCAAGGCGCTGTTCCTCGGCGGCGAGCCGATTCGCGAACCGATCGCCGGCTACGGCCCGTTCGTCATGAACACGAAGGCCGAGATCGCCGCGGCGTTCGACGACTACGAGCACGGTCGGATGGGACGACTGCCCGGCTGATCGCTCGCGGACCTCGACGAACGGACCCCAAGGGTTCGTCGTCGAGGTCCGCGCGTCGATTCACGAGCCCAGCGCGAATCCGAACGCGTCGCCTTCCTCCGCGGTATCCAGAACACCCGCGGTGTCCTGGGTCCACAGCGCCGCATTGACGGTCGTCAGACCACTGGTGTGACCGCGCAGCGTGACGATCGTGCCGACTCCGCCGACCGCCTGGCCCTCGAACGGCGCGCCGATCGCGAGATCGGACTTTCCGTCACCATCGAAGTCGCCGGCCGCGAGCGACGAGCCGAACTGGTCGCCGGCTTCCGCCGAGTCGGGCATGCCGAGCAGGCCCTGCTCGAACGTCGGCGTCGCGGCCGCCGTCGGTCCCGCGAACTCCGCGCCGAGCACGAGATGCACGCGTCCCGCGAACAGGGAACCGTTCACGGTCGCGAGCGTCGCTCCGATCGCGAGATCGTCGTTGCCGTCGCCGTTGAAATCGCCGAACGTCAGCACCGCGCCGACGTCGCGCGCCCCGTCGACCGCGATCGGCAACGCGATCGTGCCGGCCGTGATGCGCAAGCACTCGTTCGGCACCACGCCCTTCGGCGTTCCCATCAGGAGGTAAATCGCTCCGGCGGCGGGCGTGATCCCGACGTTCGCGCCGCGGGCTCCGATCGCGAGGTCGGCGCGACCGTCGCCGTTCAGGTCGCCGAGCGCGAGCTCACCTGCGAAGAACGTGAACGGGTAGACGTCGGTCGCGCAGTCGAGCTCGGTGACGCGCTGCGCGCCCTTCGGCGTGAGGCCCTTCTTCTTGCGGCCGCGCAACAGCGTGACCGAGCCCTCGGCGAACAGGCCGACCTGGTCTGCAGCACCGACCGCCAGATCGTCGTAGCCGTCGCCGTCGACATCGCCGGCCGCGAGCGCAGATCCGAAGTTCGCGAACGGGTCGGCGACGCCCGGAATGCCCTTCGCATCGAGGTGGAATTGCTGGTTGCCCTTCACGACCAGTCCCGTCGGGGTGCCCCGCAGCACGTGCACCGCCCCGGCATTGCGCTTGTACTTCGCGCCGCTGCCGAAGCCCTCGCGCACGCCGATCACGAGGTCGTCGCAACCGTTCCCGTCGAAATCGCCCACGCACAGCGTCGTGCCGAACCGTTCGTCGCTGCGCGCGGGATCGAGCGGACTGACCTCGACGGCGTCCTTGACCCCCGGCGTGTTCTGGTGGAACGACGACACCGCGTTTCCATCGAGACCGGCCGGACCTCCGTGGATGACGACCACGCGCCCCGCGGCCAAGAGCCCAGCGACCGTCGCCCCAGGGCAGCCGATCGCGAGGTCGTCGAAGCCATCGCCGTTGAAATCGCCGGTCGCCAACGCCGATCCGAATTCCTCGGTGCCGAGGACCTCGAGCCCGAGCCCTGCCAGCGTGAGGAACTGGTCCCCGGCCACGCTCAGGAACGAAGCCGATCCGTACAGCACGTTCACCGCACCAGCGTCGGCTTCCGAGCCGACATCTTCGAAGGGCACCCCGATCGCGAGATCGTCGAACCCGTCGCCGTTGAAGTCTCCTGCGAATCCCGCGCTCGGGAGCAACAGCGCCGCACACATCACGATGGAAGACCTGGTCATGTCGTCCTGCTCCACGGGGTCGTCGATGCCGTTGTCGAAGCCGCCATTGCATCCCGGTCCTCCGCAAGGCGTCACGAACGAAATCCCCGACGCGAGCCTCACGTTCGAGCCCGCCCCTGCGTAGGACGGGGTCATGAAGACCCCGTCGAATCCCCGCTCGTCCCGGTGTTCGTCCCGGCGTCGCTTCCTGCGTGACGCGCTCGCGGTCGCAGCCGCACCGCTGGTCAGCGGCTGCGCGTCGCTGCCGTTCCTGCGCAGGAAGACGCTGCTCGTGTTCGGCGGCACGAACTTCACCGGCCCCGCGATCGTCGACGCCGCGCGCGCCCGTGGCTTCGAGGTCACGCTGTTCACGCGCGGCAAGACCAACGCCGACCTGTTCCCCGAACTCGAGCACCTGATCGGCGATCGCGACCCCGACGTCGGCGACGGTTTGAAGGCGCTCGAGGGCCGCTCGTTCGACGCGGTCATCGACACCAGCGGTCACGTGCCGCGGCACATGAAGGCGTCGTGTTCCCTGCTGAAGGACAAGGTCGGCGCCTACGCGTTCGTGTCGAGCATGAACGCGTACGCCGACAACGCGACCACCGGCGCCGACGAGACCGCGCCGCTCGCCCGGCTCGA
>JAEUIB010000888.1 GCA_016795255.1 Planctomycetota bacterium | reverse complement strand
GCGCAGCGCTCCGTCGAGCGCCAGCACGTGACCGCCCCGTTCGACGAATTGCGTGATCGCCGCGCGCGCCGCGTCGTCGAACCGCGTCGTCGCCGGACACGCGAGCACGAGCCCCGCCCGTTGCGCGAGCATCTCGCCGGTCCACGTCGAGGCATCGGTCGCGAACTCGAGTTCGAACCCGCGGCGCGACGCGCTGGTCTGCAGCGCGGCTTCGAGTGCGATCCACTCGGCATCGTCGACGTCCCGTGCACCGACGAACACGACCACGCGCGGAGCCACCGCGGCCGACGGAGCGTCGTCGCGGGAACAAGCGGGGATCGGTGCGAAGGCGGCGAGCGTGGCGAGAAGGACGACGAACGCGCGGCGGACCATGCGGCGCGGATCCTAGCAGCCTGTTGAAAAAGTCGGCCGGCACTCGACCGGCTGCGAACGAGCATGGCTTCGTTGCGCCTCCTCACCGTATCTCTCCGTCGATACGCCTCGTCGGCGCGCCTCGCCCTGCTCGTTCTCGCTCGCCCGACTGCTCGGCAGACTTTTTTAACTGGCTGCTAGCAGCCGATCACGGGGTCAGCGGATGGTTCGGCCCGACCGCGAGCCGACGCAGCGACCGCTCGACCTCGGCGCGCACGATCGCGGGCAATTGCGCATCGGCAGCGCGCGCGGTCAGTTCGCGTTCGATCGTCGACCTCTCTTCGGAGTACGTGAACCAGCCGAGAGCTTCGGCGACCGTCGCGCGCAGCTCCGCGGGTTCGTCCGCGCGCGCGAGCAATGCGCAGAGCGCGGGCACCGCCTCCCGCGCGCGCGCGTTGCGGAACGAGCGCGCGGCGTTGGTGCGCTCCTTCGGCTTCTTCGTCGCATCGCCGAGATCGGCGATCGACCCGTCGACGAGGCGGAACACGAACGGCTCGATCTCGTCGAGCCGCTGGCGGCGACGGTCGCTGTCGCGCCACTCGCCGCGCAATGCAGCGAACGCGGACGTGATCGCGTCCCTGCGATAGTTGTGCAGCGCGTCGCGTGCGTTGAACATCACGCGCTCGGACGGATCGTCGGCGGCGAGCTCGAGCACGGTTCGCGCCGTGGCGTCCTGCGCTCGCTCGCCGGTCAGGATCACCGCGAAGCGCCGCACGAGCTCCGACGGATCGTCGAGCGCCGTCCGCAGAGCATCGTCGAGTGCGGCGCCGCGACGGATCGCCAGCCGGCGCATCGCCTGCAGTCGGACGACGTGACTTACGTCGGTGGACGCGAGTTCGACGAGGCGCGCATCGTCCAACGCTCCGTGCTCGGCGAGACGCGCGACGGCGACTTCACGGACGACCGGATCGGGCGATGCCAACGCCGGAGTCAGCGCGCCGACGTCGACGTCCCTTGCGAGTGCGGCGACCAGTTCCGGCGGCGGATTGCCGACGAAATGCGCCGTCGGGTCGCCGAGCAGCGTCGATTCGCGCTGGACGCGCTGGCGGTGCCAGCGGCCGACGCTGACGCCATGGCCGAGCTGACCGACGAACTCGTGGACCCACAAGTCCTGCAGCACGTTGACCGAGTTCGCGACGACGGCGACCGCATCGCTGGCGGAGAACAGGTAGGCGCCGGCGACGTACGGCGACTCGACGAAGCGCCCGTTGAAGCACTCGTCGAGGATCATCACGCGCGCGGTCGGCAACGCCGCCGCCGCATCGTCGACGTGCAAGTCGCGGTTCTTGTCCTCGGCTTCGTCGGCGGCGACGACCGCCGGATCGTCGACTCCGTCGAACCACGCGAGCGGCAGGCCGTAGCGCTGCATCAGTTCGAGCTTCACCGTCATCGCTGCGGCATCGCCCTTCCTCGCCCCGGAACGCACGCGTTCCCGCAGCACGCTCTTCACCGCGTCGACGCGCGCGTCGAGCGTCCCGGCCGGCACGTCGCCGATCAGGAACTGCAGATCGGTGTCGCCGTGCGCATGGAACACCGCGAGATCGAGTCGCTCGTCACGCAGCGCGATCAGCACGCGCTCTTTCATCCGCTCGCCGATCTGATGATGCAGCGTGTCGATGCGGCCGCCGGGACGATCGAGAGCGGGGAAGATCTGCTGCAACGTGTCGACCTGCGCACGCCATGCCTCAAGCGATTCCGAGTGGTAGCCGTGACCGGCGACCGACAGCACGTGATCGAGCGCCCTCGGCGCGTACTTCGCCGCGACGCACTTGCGCAGGAAGCGACCGATCACCGCCGCGCGCCCCGGCTCCGCCGGGCCCGGCACGATGCGCGCGCTGTAGATCTCCTTGCCGATGCGCTGTTCGGAATTCGGCAGCATCGACACGTAGTGCAGCCGCGCGTCGTCCGGATCACGCTCGGCCGGACCGAAGCGCAGGTCGAAGTCCTCGTAGAACCGATCGCTCGGCACCGAGCTGCGCTGCCGCGGGAACACGATCTGGTCCATCTTGAACGCGCTGGTCAGATGCTGCGCGTCGCGGACCATCGGCACCGGGACGTCGCCGACGAACACGACGCCTTCGAGCGGCGGATGCTCGCCGTCGCCGCGCCACAGCGCTTCCAGACGCGCGCGCAGCGCGAACGGCTCGGTGAACGTCTCGACGATCAGCCACGTCGGCAGCGCGTCCGCGCGCTCGATCGCGCTGCGATACGCGTCGATCGGAGCGCGGTCCGCCGCGTACGTCGCTTCGTCGACGACGATCGCGAACGACGTCGCCGCGCCGTCGATCGCGGACGGCGGGACCACCTGACCGGCGGACGCGAAGCTCGACGAGCAGACGCACGCCGCCAACGCACGCAACGACGAGTTCCAGCGCATCGGTACGGACTCCGCGTAGGGATTGCAGAACGACTTCGGTGCGGCACGAGGAGCACGGGGCTCCGCGATTCAACGCGGAGCCCCGTGACGCATCACGCTCGACGGATCAGGGCAGCCGGATCTCGACCGCGTCCGTCGCGCCGAGGTTCGCGGCGTTGTGCAGCGGATCGTCGACCAGCAGCACGAACATCGCCGACGCACCGAGGCCGTTCACTCCCGGCGGGACCGGGATGACGATCGGGGGCTGCGAACCGATCGCCGAGCCGCCCGGATTCGAGATGCCGTTCAAGAAGATGAAGAACGGGAAGTTCGGGTCGAGCCACAACGCCGGCGACGGATCGCCCGGGATCGTCAGCGGCGCCGGCGGATTGCCGGTCAGGAACGGCTGCATCAACAGCACGATGCCGGCGCCGTTCAGCGAACCACCCGGCGACGTGAAGCCGAGCGCGATCGTGTCGCCGCCGAACACCGGATAGATGCCGGCCGGATTCGGCAGGAACAGTCCGTTCACGGCGACCTGGATCTCGGCGTCGGTGCCGTTGCCCGGATACGCCGGACCGAGGACCGGAACCACCGCGACGCTGCGCGGCGTGCCGATGTCGGTCGCGGCGAGCGTGTCGGTGTAGACGGTCGCCCACTCCGCGCCGGCGATCGAACCGCTGTTGTCCGAGTCGGTCAGCACGTACAGGCGATCGGGCGTCCCGTCCTCGCCGATGACCAGCGAACCGTCCTGCGCGACGTCGCACTGCCACATCGTCGAGCCCGCGCCCGCGCCGAAGAACAGCGAGAACTCGCCGCCGCCCTGCGCGTCGCCGTTGCCGTCGAAGTCCTTGACCTTCCAGCACAGGTCGTTGCCGTGATCGAGCACGTAGACGTCGTCGGTGGGCGTGCGCGCGAATCCGAAGTGGAACGCGTTGCCGGCCTGCGCCGGTGCGATGAAGAACGCGTTGACCTCGCTCGGCTGATCGATGACGCCGCTCGCGTCGCCGTCGACGAGGCGATAGATGCCGCGCTTCGGCGTCGCAGTGACGCCGTTCTCGAGATAGAGGACCGTGCCGTCGGACAGCACGAGCACGTCGTTCGGGATCGAGTCACCGACCGCTCCGCCCGGCGCCGGCTTGAAGAACACCGTCGCTTCGCCGAGGTCGTTGAAGTCGCCGTCCGAGTTCGTGTCGTCGAGGTGGAACACGAGGTCTTCGCCGGTGACGACCGACGAGATGATCTGGTTGTTGCTGGCGACCCAGATGCGTCCGCCCGGTTCGACGTACAGCGAGTTGCCGGACACCATGCGCACGTTCGACGCGTTGCCGCCGACGTTGCCGTCGAACACGACGGTCGCTTCGCTCGCGTCGTTGACGTCGCCGTCCTGGTTGAGGTCCTCGAAGCGGAAGATGCGGTCCTCGGTCGTGTCACTGACGAACAGGCGGCCGAACGCGTCGAACGCGAGCCCGGTCGGATCGGACAGCGGGATCGGCCCCACGGTGTCGTCGTAGAACGCGGTCACTTCGCCGGCGTCGTTGAGGTCGCCGTCGCTGTTCACGTCGACGCACCGCCACAACTTGTCGCCCGCCGTGTCCGACACGATCGTCGACTGGATCGTCGCCGCTTGGGCCGAACTCAGGAACGCGGTCGTCGCGAGCGCGACGCCGCAGGCTCGATGCAACATCATGAGGTCCTCCGTCTGGCTTGCCCGAACTGGGTGCGGAAGATCGCGTCGGCAGCGGCCGCGCGCGATCGGACCGCGGAGTTGTAACCGGAACCCCTGCGTCCGCGCGAGCGCGAGTTCGGCTCACTCGAGGCGCATGAACACGGCCTTCAGGTACTCGCTCTCCGGGAAATCCGACGCGACCGGGTGGTCCGGCGACGCTCCGGTGCGCGCGAGGATCTGCATGCGCCGCGCGTCGTGCAGCACGCGCCCGTCCGCGTCCGGCGGCCGCTCGGCGCCGGCCTGACGCGCGGCCGACAGCAGCAGCTTCAGGAACTCGGCCTCGGGCAGGAGTCCGGCGCACGAGCACGACAGCAACAATCCGCCCGGCTTCACGAGCCGCATCGCCAGCCGGTTCAAGTCGAAGTGCTTGCGCGTCCCTTCTTCGATCTCGGCGCGCGTGCGGATCAGCTTCGGCGGATCCAGCACGACGACGTCGTACTGGACGCCGTGGAGGATGCGATCGCGCATGTACGTGAACGCGTCGGCCTGCACGCAGTGGATGCGCACTTGATTGAGGTTGGCGTTGTCCTTCGCGACGGCGAGCGGTTCTTCGTCGAGGTCGACGGCGGTCACTTCCGCCGCGCGGCCGTGCTTCTTCGCCGACACCGCGAACCCGCCGGTGTAGCAGCACAGATCGAGCACCGACTTGCCCGCGCACCAACTCGCGATCAGCCGGCGGTTGTCGCGCTGATCGCAGAAGAACCCGGTCTTGTGCGAGCCTTCGAAGCGCACGCGGAACCGCACACCGTGTTCTTCGATCGTGACCTGCGGCGGCAACTCCGCGGACGCGATCGGCGGCGGCTCGTAGCCCTCTTGGCTGAGGAACTGCGGCGACGCGCGGACCAGCGTGTGCTTCGTGCCGAGCTTCGCGGCCAGCCGCTCGAGCAGCGCCGGCGCGCGCTGGAACCAGCCGAGCGAGAAGCACTCGGCCGACAGCACGTCGCCGAGTCGGTCGACGACCAAGCCCGAGAAGCCGTCCGACTCCGCGTGGATCACGCGATACGCGTTCGTCACGCCGTCGAGCTGCAGCACGTCGCGTCGCAGCGACACCGCGCGTTCGATGCGGGCGTCGATGAACGCGTCGTCGGGCAGCGCGTCGCCGTGCTTCAGCAGACGCACCGCGACTTCGGACCGCGGATTCCACAGCCCGTAGCCGAGGACGCGGCCGTCCTCGGTCTGCACCAG
>JAEUIB010000681.1 GCA_016795255.1 Planctomycetota bacterium | reverse complement strand
ACGAGCCGTCCCCGGTCGTCCGCGTGATCCGGGGCCGCACCCACTCCGCGTGATGCAACGTGACGATGCGCCCGGCCAGCGGCGCGAACGCGGCGGTGGCCGCGCTGCCCGCGATCGGCAATCCGGCGGCGAACACGAGCTCGATCCCGTCCGCGCTCGTCGTCGCGTCGAGCGTCACGAGGGTGCGTCGCGTCCGCGGCGTCAGCTTGCCGGCGGTGTCGGCTTCGATCGCGAACTCGCCGGGCTCGAGGCCGTCGAAGCGGAACGAGCCGTCCGAGCGCGACGTCGCTTCGCGCAGACGCGCGTGCCGATCGAGCGTCGGTGGGTAGAGGCGGACGCGCACGTCGCGGATCGGCGAGCCGCTGACGTCGACGCAGCGGCCGGCAACGGACGCGCCGCGCGCCACGCGCAGTTCGTGCGGCGCCGTGTCGTCCAACTGCGCGAGTCGCAGAGTTCGGCTCGTGCTCACGAACGCGGGCGCCTGGACCTTGACCTGGATCTCCGTCGTCGGCGTCGGTCGCGCGAGACCGAGCGCGCCGACGACGTCGTCGATCGTGAACGCGCCGCTCGGATCGGTGTCGAAGCAGCACACGCGACGACCCTGACCGACGACTTCGATCTGCGCTTGGACGCCGCGGCGATCCTCGTCGAGCACGACGCCGCGCAAACTCTGCGCACGCGCGAGCGGCACGACGACCTCGGGCGCGTCGATGCCCGGGGCGACGTGGACGCTCGGGTACGGCGGTCGCGTCTTGCGGCCCGGTGCGCTCGCCGACATCACGACCGGACCGGGGCCGAAGGGGCCCGGCAGATCGAATTGGCCCGAGCCGTCGGCGTCGACGACGTGCCGGCCGCCGTCGCCAGTGTCGAACGCGTCCGGTTGGAACGCGACGACGCGCGCGCGCGGGACCGGTGCGCCGGTGTCGTTCTCCACCGCGCGGCCGCGGATCGACACGCCCGGGACCGCTTCGAGATCGCCGAGATCGTGCGACTCACCGCGCGCCAGCGTCACGCGGCGCCGACCGACCAGCGTGCGTCCATCCGGGACGCGGACACCGACGATCAGGTCGCCGTGCGGGACGCCGTCGATCGCGAACGCTCCGTCCGCGTCGGACGTCGCCGTCCATTCGTCGCGCTCTCGACCGTCGAGCGGGACGACCGCGACCCTCGCGCCGACGACCGCGCGTCCGGTCGCGCGCTCGCGGATCCGACCGCGGATCGCCGCGTCGCCGAGCTTCTCCTTGGTGCGCGTCGCGTCCGCGGGCGGCTTCGGCCGCGCCGCGTCGTCGGACGCCGTCGCTCGCCGCGCCGAGCCCGCCGCGGGATCGACGTCGTACGACGGGCCGTCGGGCCGCAACGCACCGGACGGAGCGGAGGAGTCGGCGGTCACTTCCGTCGAGTCCGTGCCGTCGACGTCGACCGGCGCCGCGGCCTCGTCGCCGCTGAGCAGCACGAATCCGATCGCCCCGGCGACGGCCAACAGGAACACGACGACGAGCACGCGTGCGGCCATGAGCGCGTCCTTCCCGATCGAACGGTGCGCGACAGTATGCGACGGACCGATCGAACTCGCGACGGCGTTGGAGCTTCCCTCGATCCGCTCTGCCCGCTCTGCTTGAATGCGGCCATGGCGCGCAAGAGCACGTTCGTCGTCCTGTGGGAGTGGTTGACCGGCAAGCGCGGAGGCGATCCGTCGGCGTCGAACGAGCGCATCGTCGCCGAAGTGGCCGGGGACCTCGACGCGCTGCGGATGGAAGGCGTGACCGCGGCGGACCGCGCCCGTGTGTCGAAGCACGCGATGGAAGCCCTCGCGCGCTGCGGGCCGTTCCGCGAACCGGCGGCGTACACGCGATTCCTGCTGGCGTCGGCGCGCGCGTTGTCGGGCTGCGGCCTGCTCGGCGACGTGCCCGACTTCCTGCGCGCCGGGCAAACCCGAGTCGACGGCCACGACGACGCCGTGAACGCGATCCAGGAAGTGCTCGACGAACTCGACCCGATCGCGGCGGCGATCAAGGACGGCCGGATCGCCGGACCGCGGCTCTCGGACCCGCAAAAACGCGAGCTCACCACGCTGATGACGCGGCTGCGGAACGTCCCTTACTCCATGTCCTGACACGTGTTCCGGCCGACGGCGTCGCAAAACGGATTCCGGAACGGCTGCAGGCCGCGGGCCGAATGCATGGAAGACTCCGTGATTCGTGCGCGCCCCTCCGGATGATCCAGGCGCGAACCCCGCCCGCTTCGGAGAGTCCCATGCGCATCGTTCCGTGCTTCGTCCTCGCGTCCGCGATGTTCGGGATGGCCCACGCCGCGGTCGTCGACGTGAAGATCAACGGCGCACTGCCGACGATCCAACAAGGCATCGACGCGGCCGGCCCCGGCGACACGGTGCGTGTGTTCTCAGGTGTGTACGGCGGATCGGTCTTCATCCCGAGCGGCAAGACCGGACTCAAACTCGTCGGTGTCGGCAACGTCGTGATCGACGCACGCGCGAACGGCGGCGCGCCGGTCGGCCGCGGCTTGGTGGTCTCGGCGGACTCGTGCCTGATCCGCAAGATCACGGTACGCCACGCGGCGACGGTGTCTCAATTCGATGCAGGCTACGGCGTCGTCGCGAGCGGCGACGGCATCGTGCTCGATCGCGTCGTCGCCCGGCGCTGCGACACCGCGGGCTTCTCGATCGTCGGCACCGGTGTCGTCGCCAAGAACTGCTCGGTGTTCGACAGCGAGCTCGGCATCCGCGTCTCCGGCGCGCAGGCGACGATCGAGAAGTGCCGCGTCGAACGCTGCGTGACGCGCGGCATCGAGGTCGACGCGAACGGCGTGTTGCTGCGCAAGAACGTCGTGCGCGCGACGTCGACCGGCGACGGCATCTTCGTCGACGGCGACGGCTACGTCGTCGAGAGCAACGACGTCCGTCGCACCGGTGGCCACGCGATCTCGCTGCGCGGCACCGACGTGCTCGCGCGCAAGAACCGCTGCGTCGGACCGATCGCGAAGACCGGCATCGTCTGGGAAGGCGACACCGCGACGATCGAGAACAACGTCGTCACCGATGTGACCGGCATCGGCATCGACGTCCTGTTGATCGGCACGGCGACCGTCGCGAACAACAAGGTCGAACGCGTCGGCAAGTGGGGCATCCGCGTCGGCGAAGAGGACATCGCGCTGGTCGACGTCCGATCCAACGTGGTGCGGGATGCCGCGACCTATGGCCTCTACCTGTCGATGGACTTCGGCGCCGTCGAAGGCAACGACATCCGCAATTGCGGCACCGCGTCGACCGACGCGGGCATCCGCGTGACGCTCGGCGGGACCTACACCGACAACGTGGTCCGCGGCGGAGGCGGCGACGGATTCGTCGTCTCGGCCGACGGCGTCGTGCTGTCGAACAACCGCGCGTTCGAGAACGCGGTCGACGGCTTCGACATCGAGGCGGCGGCGGCCGACGTCGTGCTGGACGGAAACGTCGCGACGAAGAACCTCGGCGAAGGCATCGAGATCAACGGCACGGACGCGATCGTCCAGAACAACGTCTCGACGAAGAACCGCATCGACTTCGCGTCGAGTGCGCTGCTGCAGGCCTATTCCGCGAACACGATCGGCACCGGCGGTCCGCTGATCCCGCCGCAGATCGAGTGAGGTTGCGGCCCGCGGCCGGCCTCGCGCTGCCGCGACGGGCTGATACCCTGCGCGGCCCATGATCGTCCGCCTGCGCAACCCGCTGACCGCCGAGCAACTCGCGCCGTACCAACTCTCCGTGGTCGGCCCGCCGTGGCCGTACGACTTCCGCGAGATCTTCGGCAACGACCATCCGGTCGAGATGGAGATCGGGCACGGCAAGGGCTGGTTCGTCGTCGCCAGCGGCGAGAAGCGCCCGGACGTCAACCTCGTCGGCGTCGAAGTCGCGCGCAAGCGCCACTTGTTCACGGTCAACCGCGTCGCCAAGCGCAAGCTCGCGAACGTGCGGCTGATCTGCGCGCGGGCGCAGGACGTCCTCAAGGATTGGGTGAAGCCCGAATCGCTGCGCGCGATCCACCTCTACTTCCCCGACCCGTGGTGGAAGCGGCGGCACGAGAAGCGCGCCGTCGTCACGTCGGACTTCGTCGACTCGTGTCTGCGTGCGCTGGTGCCGGACGGATTCGTCCACGCGGCGTCCGACGTGCCGAGCCGCTTCGAGTCGATCCGCGAGCTGTTCCTGTCGTCGCCGCGCTTCGTCGAGCGCGGCGCGGAGCCGCAGCGCGCGCTGCCGCAGGTCGTCAGCAACTTCGAGGCGCACGCGCTCGAGGCCGGTCGCGGCATCCAGCGCACCAGCTTCCAGCGGATCGCCTGACGCGGGTCGGTCGGCGCGCGTCAGCGGCGCGCGACGCGGATCGCCGCGACGATGCCGATCACCGTGAACGCGAACACGCCGGCGAGCATGCACGGATCCGCCGACGTCGGTGCGATCCAGCCGAGCGACGCGGCCTCGTACGCGACCAGGCCGCACAACGGGCCGAGCGTGTAGCCGGCGCCGATCATCGCCTCGTGGCGTCCGCCGGCGTCCACCTTCGCGCGTCCGGCTTCGAGCGCGTAGAACAGCGCGGCGAAGTACAGCACCGCGACGCCGACGCCGAATGCGACGAGTCCGAGTGCGAACTGCGCGATCGCGATCGCGGCGACGTCCCACGACGACGCCAGCACGGTGCATGCGAAGCCGGCGACCATGCACGCGGTGCCGACGACGGCGGGCCAGTCGCGCCCGCGCCAGCGCGGCGAGCGCAACAGCAGATAGAACGTCACGACGCGCGTGATCAGCCAGATCGACGTCAACGGCGTCTGCCACAGCCGCGCGACGCCGATCTCGTCGAGCAACGTCGGGAGGAACGGGATCAGCGCGTACATGACCAGGTACGCCGACGCGAGCAGGACGCGGTGCGCGACGAGGAACGACTTCGAGACCGCCGCCGGCGCCTCGACGCTGATCGCCTGCGATCGCCCCGGCTCGCGGCCGAGCGGCACGAGGAACGCGAAGCTCGCGAGATGCACGACGGCGACGCCGCCGAGCACGGCGAGCGGATGGCTCTTCAGGATCGGCGCGATCAGCCAGAACGACGCGACCAGCGTCGAACTCCACGTCAGATTGAAGACGCCGACCGCGCGCTGCAGGTCACCGGCCGCGCGGCCGCCGCTGAGGTAGGTCTGGACGATCGGCCACAGCGTGCCGCAGATCGCCGCGTAGACGCCGATCATCGCCCACACCGTTCCCGGCGTCGGGATCAGCACGGGCAGCGCGCACAACAGGCCGAGCGCTGCGACGACGACGGCCAACAGCGCGCGGCTCGACA
>JAEUIB010000676.1 GCA_016795255.1 Planctomycetota bacterium | reverse complement strand
ATCAGCAGGATCGGGATCGTGAAGCGCAGGTAGCAGTAGCCGATCGGCGCGATGAACGTCGCGTCGTACGAGATCGCCGGCACGAGGATCAGCAGCGCGCCGCGCCCGAGTCGGCGAAATGCGACCACGAGGCCGAACACGGACACCCACGGCAACACCCACCCCATCGCATCGCCGAGGTGCTGGCCGATCTGCGCCTGCAATTGGACGTGTCCGGTCGCTCCGTGGAACTCGCGGAACGGATCGACGCCGTCGCCGAAGATGTGGTCGAAGTGGACGTGGAACGCGCGCATGTCCCACGGCACGCCAAACGCCAGCAGATACGTGACCGCGGCGATCGGCAGCGCGATCGCGACGCCGCGCCACGGGAACGGCCGGCGCGGCCCGTCCTGACCCAGCGCGCCCGGCCGCGCGAGCAGCCACAGGATCACCGGGATCGTGAACACGAACCAGCCGTAGACCTGGTCCTTCGTCGCACCGGCGAGCGCGGCGAACACTCCCATCCAGATCATCGGGCGCGTGCGGCCGGTCTGGATCGCCGCGACGGCTTGGTCCAGCGCGAGCAGCCCGAGCGTCATGTACGGCACGTCGACGTTCAGCGTGTGCGCGTAGTAGACGACCGGATACGACGTCGCCGTCAACGCGCCGGCGAACAGTGCGGCGAGGTCGGACGCGAAACGCCGCGTGAACCGCATCATCGTCCACACGAGCAGCACGCCGTACGCCGCGGCGACACAACGCCCGACGACGATCAGCTCGCCGATGGCGTCCGATTGCTCCGCGAATTGCCGCCGCAGCACGTCGGGCGGGATCGAACCGGCGCGATCGAACAGCGCGAGCATGCGGTCGACGCGCGCCGCGCTCTCGTCGGCGCCGTAGCGCACGAACAGCCACGCGCGCTCGGCAGCTCCGGTCACGAGGTAGTGCAGCCGCGGGTACTTCAACCCGACCTGGCTGCGTTCGCCGAACGTGTGGCGCAGCGCGTCGAGCGCGAACACGGGATGCAGGCCGTCGACCGCTTGGTCGTAATGCGCCGGCTGGCCGTAGTCGATCGCCGTGAAGTTGAACGCGCCGGAGATCAGCAGGATCAGCGCGGCGATCCAACGATGGCGACGGCTCGTGAGCATGGCGCGGCATCGTAGACGACCGATCGGCGTCCCGTCTGCCGGGGACGAAGGGTCACGAACTCGGCTTTGACGAAGCCGTGACCGTCGGCCCTGCGGAACACGGTCCAATGCGGCCGATGGAGATCCCATGCTGATCCGCGCGCTCGTCCTCCTGCTGGGACAGGTCGTCCCTTCGGCGCCGTTCCTCCCGTCCGTCGAGTTCGCGACGCGTCCGCGGTCCGCGTGGTGCGACGCCTTCGAAGCGTCCGGTCACCAGTCGCACGACGCGCTGTGGTGCGTCTACTGGCATGGCCCGGACGAAGCCGCGTCGGCGAAGTTCGTGGAGTGGCTCGCCGCGTCGCCGTCCGACGCGATCCGCGCCGAGATCGAGGTGATCCTCCACCACCGCGGCATCGCCCACCCGTGCACGCAACGCGGTCTCGACGATCTCGCGTTCGACCTCGTTCGCCCGGACACCGGTGCGCCGACGCTCGACCTCCAAGCGGCGCTCGACTCGCGCGATCCTGGGCGGATCCTCGACGCCGCGTCGGCGCTCGTGCGGCGCAACGAGGATCCCGAGTTCGCGGTGCGGTGCGTGCTGCAGCGCACCGCGATGGACCCGACGCTGGTGCGCGCGTTGGTCGACTTCGCGGGGATGCCGGCGGACCGTGCGATCTGCGATCTGCTCGACGACCTCCACGTCGACTTCGCCGTCAAGGAACACGTGCTGACGAAGTTCGGCTTCTCCGTGGGTGTCGACGTCGGCGTCGTCGCGGCGACGCTCGCACGCTTCGCGATGCGGAACGACGCGATCGGAGCGACGGCACGACGCCGCTTCGTGGACGTGTTGTTCGGCGAGGACCCGTGGCGCGACTGGGACGCGGCCGACGGCGACACCCTCCACTTCGTCGCGCACTGGCCGCAGCGCAATCGAGTCGAGGACTCGAACGCGTCTCGCATGTTCGGCGACGCGCTGGCCCATTGGCTCGCGGCATTGCCGGCGACGAGTTGTCCGGACGCGGCCGAGTTCTGGCTCGTGCTCGAAGCGGCACGACGCAGCGATGCCGTCGCGCGGTCGATCACACCGACGCTGCTGCCGTGGCTCCAGGATGGCCCCGAGCGCGCGACGTTCGCGCGTGGAATCCTCGCGCACGCGGGATGCGTCGACGCCGCGTTGCAGGATGCGGTCGCGCGGTTCTGGACCGCATGCGCCGACGACGCCGCGAACGCCGGCGGCGTCATGCCGTGCCTGAGGGAGTACGCCCCACCGACGTGGTCCGCGTTCGAGCGCGCGTTCGCGGTCGCGTCCGACGACGATCGCGCGCGACGCATGCTGGCGCTCGCCGACGCCGGCAAACTCGAC
>JAEUIB010000641.1 GCA_016795255.1 Planctomycetota bacterium | reverse complement strand
GGTTCCCAGGCCGGAGTTCGGCGGCGGGTAGACAATCTGCTCCTCGAACGACACCTGCGGCATCCAGGCCACGCATGCCATCGCGATCGCGGCTGAAATCATGGCGATGTCGCCTCACGACGGGCCGACCCAGTTCGCCGCAGCGTCGGTTGGACGGTGCGCGGGTCGGCGCCTCGTACGAGGCGGAGGAGGACCGTCGATGGCGCGTACGGCTTGGACATGGAGTGTTCCCCTTTTCGGTCGAACGCGAGTGTGACCAGGGACACCCGACAGTCAATCAGCCATCTGCCGGATGGTCCGTCCGGAGCATGACCCGTCCGTCCTCACGTCGCCGACCGTCCTCCCCACCCCGTCTCTTGCCCGTGCGCCCTCCAAAGGTTGAACTGCCCGGCCAAAACCGTTCGGACCCCCAGGCTGTAGGCGATGACCGACGACACCCCCCGCACCACCGTGCGCATGACCGTCAACGGTGAGGACGTCGAGACGACGTTCGGCACCCACAAGACCCTGCTGGAAGTGCTGCGCGAAGAGCTCGGGCTGACCGGCACGAAGCACGGCTGCGAGCTCGGCGAATGCGGGGCTTGCGCGGTCGAAGTCGACGGCAAGCCGATCCTGTCGTGCTTGCTGATGGCGGCCGAGTGCGACGGCGCGAAGGTCGAAACCGTCGAGGGCCTGATGGACGACGCGCGCCTGCATCCTCTGCAGGAGGCCTTCGCCGACCTCGGCGCGGCGCAGTGCGGCTACTGCACGCCGGGATTCCTGATGACGGCGAAGTCGCTGCTCGACGCCAACCCGAAGGCCACGCGCGCCGAGGTCAAGGAAGCGCTGTCCGGCTGCCTGTGCCGCTGCACCGGGTACCAGCAGATCTTCGACGCCGTGCTGTCGGCCGCCGACAAGATGGGCCGCGCATGAACCCGACGAACTGGAACCGCGATCCGAAGAACAGCGTCGGCAAACCCCGCCGTCGCGTCGACGCGCGCGCGCGCGTGACCGGACAAGTGCGCTTCGCCGACGATCTGTCGTTGCCGCGCATGCTGCATTGCCGGCTGGTGCGCTCGCACGTGCCGCACGCGAAGATCCTCGGCATCGACGCGTCGAAGGCGCTCGCGCGCAAGGGCGTGAAGCTCGTGCTGACCGGCGAGCACTTCCCGATCGCGTACGGCGTGCTGCCGGTCTCGCACGACGAGCACCCGCTGTGCAACGACAAGGTCCGCTTCGTCGGCGATCCGGTCGCCGCGGTCATCGCGACGACCGAGGAAGAAGCGATCGACGCCGCGAACGACGTCGTCGTCCACTACGAATCGCTGACGACGATCGCGACGCCGCAGGAAGCGCTCGCGACTCCCGAGCCGCGCATCCACACGTACGGCGACTCGGGCAACGTGCACAAAAAGGTCCACTTCGAGTTCGGCGACGTCGACGCGTCGTTCGCCGGCGCCGCGCACGTGTTCGACGACACGTTCTTCTACGAGGGCAACACGCACCTCCCGATCGAGGAGCACGCGTCGCTGGCGATCCAGGACCCCGAAGGCAAGCTCTGCATCTGGTCGTCGACGCAGACGCCGCACTACCTGCACAAGGCGCTGGCGAAGGCGCTGGCGATGGATCCCGCGCACATCCGCGTGATCGCGACGCCGAACGGCGGCGGCTTCGGCGGCAAGAGCGATCCGTTCAACCACGAGATCGTCGTCGCGAAGGCCGCGCTGATGCTCGGCCGCCCGGTGAAGATCTGCCTGACGCGCCTCGAGGTCTTCTACTGCCATCGCGGTCGCCATCCGATCGAGATGCGCATGCGCACGGCCACCGACAAGGACGGCAACGTGCTCGCGCTCGATCTGCAGACGCTGCTGGATGGCGGCTCGTACGGCAGCTACGGCGTCGCGTCGACGTTCTATTCGGGCGCGCTGCAGACCGTCACGTACACGATCCCGCGCTACCGCTTCCGCGGTTGCCGCGCGTTCACGAACAAGCCGCCGTGCGGACCGAAACGCGGTCACGGCACGCCGCAGCCGCGCTTCGCGCAGGAAGTCCAGCTCGACCGCATCGCCGTGAAGCTCGGCAAGAACCCGGCCGCCCTGCGCCTGCAGCAACTCGCGCAGCCGGGCTCGCTGACGGCGAACTTCATGCGCATCGGCACGATCGGCCTCGGCGCCTGCATCGACAAGGTCGTCGAGGGCTCGCGCTTCCGCGAACGCTGGGGCAAGTTGCCGTTCGGGCGCGGGCTCGGGCTCGCGTGCTCGTCGTACTTGTGCGGAGCGGGCCTCGCGATCAACTGGGCCGAGTTGCCGCATTCGGGCGTCCAGTTGCGCCTGGATCGCTCCGGCGAAGTCACGGCGTTCTGCGGAGCGACGGAGATCGGGCAAGGCTCCGACGACGTGCTCGCGAACATCGTCGCCGAGATCCTCGGCATCCCGCCGTTCGACGTGCGCGTCGTGACCGGCGACACCGGCCTGACGCCGGTCGACCTCGGTTCGTACTCGAGCCGTGTGACCCTGATGATGGGCAACGCGGCGATCCAGGCCGCCGAGCGCGCGCGCGACCTGATCGCGAAGAGCGCCGGCGAGAAGCTCGGCGTGCCCGCCAGCCGACTCGTGTTCGCGAACAAGCGCGTGTTCGACGCGCAGGACCCGAACGTCGGCATGACGTGGCTCGAAGCGCTGCACCGCGCCGAGTCGGATCACGGCACGCTCGGCACCGTCGGCAGCTATCGCCCGGCCGCGCCGGCCGCGAAGTACAAGGGCGGCGGCGTCGGTCCGTCGCCGACGTACTCGTACAGCGCCGCGGTGATCGAGACGCAGGTCGATCCCGACACCGGCTGGATCCACGTCGAGCACGTGTGGGTCGCGCACGACATCGGCCGTTCGCTGAATCCGACGCTCGTCGAGGGCCAGGTGATCGGCTCGGTCTACATGGGTCTCGGCGAGGCGCTGATGGAAGAGCAGGTGTTCCGCCGCCTGCCGCCGCGCCTGTCGAACGCACTGGTCCACAAGATCCCGTCGATCCTCGAATACAAGAGCCTGACGTCGAAGGACATGCCCGACGTCACGACCTACCTGATCGAGGATCCCGACTCCGCGGGCCCGTTCGGCGCGAAGGAAGTCGGGCAAGGTCCGCTGTTGCCGATGATGCCGGCGCTCGCGAACTCGGTGTTCGACGCGGTCGGCGTGCGCGTCGACGAGATCCCGGTCACGCCCGAGAAGGTGATCCGCGCGCTCGAAGCGAAGTCGAAGCGCTACGGCCCCGACGAGTTCCCGACCGTCGATTGGCCCGAGCCGTTGAAGGTCGCGCCGCCGTGGGAAGGCGGCGACGGGACCGCGCAGAACGAGAAGCCGCGCAAGTCGAAGATCGCCAAGGACGGAACGAGGATCGTCACGCCATGATGCGCGCCCCGCCGCTTCGCCACGTGTTCGCGACTTCGGTGAAGGAAGCCGCGCATCTGCTCGCGACCGATCCGCGCGCGATGATCCTCGCCGGCGGCACCGACGTGGTGCCGAACCTCAAGCGCCGACAGTTCGCGCCGTCGCTGCTCGTCAGCGTGAAGCGCGTCGACGCGTTGCGCGCGATCCGTGCGGTGGCCGGCGGCGGACTGTCGATCGGTGCGGGCGTGTCGCTGAGCGATCTCGCGGTCGATGCGCGCTTCGCGAAGGCCGCGCGGGCGCTGCGGTCCGCGACGGCGCAAGTCGCGACGCCTCACATCCGCAACGTCGCGACGCTCGGCGGCAACCTGTGCCTCGACACGCGCTGCACGTACTACGACCAGAACCTCGAGTGGCGCCAGGCCATCGGCTACTGCATGAAGGCGCCGAAGAGCAGCGGCGGAGTCGCGCTCCGCGACAAGGAAGATTGCATCTGCTGGGTCGCGCCGCAGAGCCCGAAGTGCAAGGCCGTGTCGTCGACCGACAGCGCGCCGGCGCTGATCGCGCTCGGCGCCAGCGTCGTGCTCGAGAGCAAGGACGGCGAACGCACGCTGCCGTTGCGCGAGCTGTACGCCGACGACGGCATGGCGTTCCTGACGAAGCGCGGCGACGAGATCCTGCGCGAGGTCGTGCTGCCCGCCGACTTCCAACACTGGACCAGCACGTACTGGAAACTGCGCCGCCGCGACTCGTTCGACTTCCCGGTGCTCGGCGTCGGCGCCGCGCTGAAGCTCGGTAGCGGCGGCACGATCACCGACGCGCGCATCGCGCTCGGCGGCGTGTTGTCGGCGCCGATCCTCGTGCCGGAATCCGCGACGCTCGTCGGCAAGACGCTGACCGACGACGCGATCACGGCATTCGCCGAACTCGCGGCGAAGCACGCGAAGCCGCTCGACAACACCGACCTCGAATTCCCGTGGCGCAAGCGCGTGACGAAGGTGTTCGTCGCGAATGCGCTGAAGGAACTGCGCGGCGACGATCGAGCGTCGATGGGACGTCTGGCGGAGCGCGCGGTCGTCGGTTGATCGACCGATCGCGCGAACCGTCGGAACGACCGAATCAGATGATCTTCGCGCGCGACTCCGGGAGATCCTCCGGGCGCAGCAATGGCACCGCGATCCGATAGCGATCGGTCGTTCCGTAGAGCGGATCCGGGCTCAGTACGTCGAGTCGGGGCAGCGGGGCCGCCACCCCCTTGCTCTCCCGCCGATTCGGCAAAGAGGGTTCACGCTGCTCGGCCGTATTCGCGAGGACGAGGTCGGAAGGCACCATGAGGCACCTCCTTCGGTTTCCACGCCATCCGCGGTGAGGACCCGGTGTCCGAGCTCGAGCCGACCGCGGTGCTGGCCCAAGCGCTTTTCCCGAACGCCGAATGACGAAGGGGAGCCTAAACCCGGTTCGCAGGACTTGGCAACCCGGGTTTTCGGGCGAGGTCGGGGAATCGACCGGGGTCCCAGCCGGCGCCGGGCGCCGTGCGTCGGCGATCCGCGTTGTCCTTCCCGACTTCGCAACCACCCCGGAACCGACGTCGCCACGGACACGCTCGAACTCCGCCGCGTGGCCGTCGCCGCGAAGGTGGGCAGCCTCGTGATCGGCTCGGATCAGCCGATCCGCGTGCAGTCGATGACGACCTCCGACGCACCCGCGCTCACCGTAAGAGCTATGACCATTCGAATCCCGCTTCGAACGAACCATGATCACTGAGCTTCGGCTTCAGCGCGTTGCTCGCGCT
>JAEUIB010000640.1 GCA_016795255.1 Planctomycetota bacterium | reverse complement strand
TCGCGCTGCCGCTGGCCCTATCGCTGGTGATCGCGACCGACGCGACGGGCAGCTTCGGCTTCTCGGTCCCGACGCCAGGGCCGCAGCTCCCGAACCTCTACTTGCAATGTCTGATCGCCGACCCGGCCGCCGCCGACGGCGTGTCGATGTCGAACGCGATCGTCGGCGCGGCGTTCTGATCCTCCGTCGCCGCTCGCTCGCGGCGGCGTGACCCGAAGGGCGACTCGAAGGTCCGGAATTGGCGCGCAACCGCTGGCACGACGCCCGGTTGATCGTCGCGCCCCGGAACCTCTCGGCTTCGTCGTCCCCGACCTTCGGAGGGTCATGCCATGCGCGCCGCCGCCACGTCGATCGCTCTCGCCGTGCTCGTTTCGTCGTTCGCGGGCCTTGCTGTCGCCCAGCAGATCCCGCCGGTGCCGGTGCCCGCGGGCAACCCGATCACGCCGTCGAAGGCCAACCTCGGCAAGGTGTTGTTCTTCGACGAGCAGTTGTCGTCGACGCGCACCGTCGCGTGCGCGACGTGCCACATCGCGTCGCGCGGTGGTTCGGATCCGCGGTTCGGCTTCCACCCCGGCGCGGACGGCGTGTTCGGCACCGCCGACGACGTGGTCGGCTCGCCGGGCGTGATCGCGACCGACGCGAACCAGCAGACGACCAAGGCCGACCCGTTCGCGCTCGTGCCGCAGGTCACGAATCGCAAGGCGCCGTCGATGATCAACGCGGCGTTCAGCCCGACGCTGTTCTGGGACGGGCGCGCGACGCCGCAGTTCGTCGATCCGTTGACCGGACAGCAGGTGCTCAATCAGTTCGCGGCGCTCGAATCGCAGGCGGCCGGCCCGCCGACGAGCGCGGTCGAGATGGCGCACGCGAGTCGGGATTGGACCGAGGTCGCGACGCACCTCGGCGCATCGAAGCCGCTGGCGCTGGCATCGAACGTGCCCGCGGCGCTGGCCGCGTGGATCAACGGGCGCTCGTATCCGCAGTTGTTCCAGGAAGCGTTCGGGACGAACGCGGTGACGCCGGTCCGCATCATCGAGGCGATCGCGACGTACGAGCGAACGCTGGTGTCGAACCAAGCTCCGATCGACGCGTTCAACGCCGGCCAGCAGAACGCGCTGACGCCGCAGCAGAATCAAGGGCGGTTGATCTTCAACGGCCCGAACGCGAACTGCGCGGTCTGTCACGCCGGCCCGCTGTTCACGAACAACTCGTTCCAGAACATCGGCGTGCGGCCGATCGCCGAGGACCTCGGTCGCGGCGCCGTCACCGGGAATCCCGCGGACAACGGACGCTTCAAGGTTCCGTCGCTGCGGAACGTCGCGCTGCGCGGACCGTACTTCCACAACGGTTCGGCCGCGACGCTCGTGGACGTCGTCGAGTTCTACAACCGCGGTGGCGACTTCCACGTCAACCAGAACCCGCTCGTCCATCCGCTCAATCTCACGCAAGGCCAGAAGGACGCGCTCGTCGCGTTCCTGACCGTTGCGCTCACCGACCCGCGCGTCACGAACGAGGTCGCGCCGTTCGATCGTCCGACGCTGTACACGGAAACCGATCGCGTGCCGGCGTCGTTCGGCGTCGGTGCCGCCGGAAGCGGCGGAGTGGTCCCCCGCTTCGTCGCGGTCGAGCCGCCGTACCTCGGCAATCCGGACTTCAGCTTCGGGATCGCGGACGCGCTCGGCCAAGCGCCGGCGTTCCTCGCGATCGACGTGCTCGCGTCGGCGCCGGGCACGACGATCGGTGGAGTCCCGCTCCATCTCGCGGTGAGCCCGGCCTTCCAACTCTGGTCGCTCGGTTCGTACGCGGACGTCGGAGCGGGAGAAGGATGGCTCGCGTTCTCGACCGCGCTGCCGACGAATCCGACGCTCGCCGGACTCACGCTGTTCCTGCAGGCGTTCGCGATGGACGCCGGCGCGGAGCACGGCGTCGCGACGACGCCGGGATTGAGCATGGAGTTCTTCGCGACGCCGTGATCGGCGGCGGGTGATCGACCGACGCGAACGCCCACGATCTCGTGCTCGACGAGCCGTTCGGTTCGGAACCGAACTCCACGATCTAAATCGAAGTTCACGATTCTGTTATGCCGCGAGGCCGAGCGAGAAGCGCGCAGGCGAGGAGAATCGGCGATGCGACTCAATGGAAAGAGTCGGAGAGCCGGTTCGACGAAGCCTGCGCGGTTCGCAGCCGGCCGCAGCC